>DATIXX010000019.1 GCA_035518095.1 Burkholderiales bacterium
CGAGCAGCGGGCCATCACCGGGTCCGTGATCGCGCCGACCACACTCCGCGAAGGGCCGGGGCGGGTCGAGACCTTCGACAGCCGCGACGGCGTGTCTTTCGAGCGCTGCGAAGGCATTCCCCATGCGCCGTACTTCATCGCCTTAGCCTCGAACGCCGAATTACCGATCGTCGCGGAAAGCTTGCTGCATTCACCGCTCTACATGCAGCGTCTTGAGGCGGTGCGTGATAGTCAATCGGTGGAAAATTCTGAGCTCCGCGAGAAAAATTCGGCGCAAGCGCAGGAAAGTGCCGAATTGCGTGAGCGGAACTCAACACTGACGCAAAGGAATGCCGAGCTGCATAGGCAAGGCATCGCCTTGTTACTGGAGTGTGCCGAATTGCGTCAGCAGAACTCAACACTGACGCAAAAGCATGCCGAGTTGCGCGGGCAAGGCATCGCATTATTGCAGGAGAATGCCGGACTGCGCCGGCAGAGCGCCGAGCTCGAACGGGAATTCTCCGATGTAAAGGCGGAACTTTCAGTGCGGCTGCGCCGTATCCAAGAAATTGAAGCCTCGCATGTGTCGCCGCTCGCCAAGAAGCGTCGACGGGTATCATCGTCCTTGGGATTGCAGCAGCCGAGATTGCCGCGGGCGCTGGCGTGGCAACGCCGCCTGATCGCCAAATCACACCTCTTCGACGCGCATTGGTATCTGGATCGTTATGCCGACGTGCAGGCAACAGCCACTGATCCTCTCACACACTATCTCGCAAGGGGCGCTGCGGAAGGGCGTCATCCGAATCCGTTCTTCGACATAAATTGGTATCTGCAAAAAAATCCCGATGTCGCAGCGAATGGAATTAATCCACTCCTGCACTATCTGCTGCATGGAGCGCGCGAAGGCCGCGACCCCAGTCCGTTATTCGCCAGCTCATGGTATCTCCAACGGTACGAAGACGTGCGTCGCAGCGGGCTTAATCCGCTGGCTCACTACCTGATGCACGGCCGCACCGAGGGACGCGCGCCCCATCCGCGCTTCGACGTGACGAGCGTCGGCGCTACTCCGCCACGGGCCGACGTCGACCCCGACGCAGCGACTGGGGAAAATGCGCCGCTGTCCGAAAACTATGTCGATAGTGTCTTGGCGGTCGAGAAGAAGATCGATGGCCGGGCCGAATGGGCTGGATACCAACCGCTCAAGAATCAAATTGCGACCTGGGATGCGACGCGTCTGCAGCAGTTCGCCAAGCGCCCCCCGCAGCTCTTCGACTTAGTTCCCTCGCACCTGCCGTACGCTGCGCAACTCATAATGTTGCCGAAGTGCGGGGATGTCGACGTATCCATCATTATCCCCGTTTTCAACAATGTAAAACTGACGCTTGAGTGTTTGCTGTCCATATCGAAGACACGGGAGGGAGCACCGACTTTCGAGGTCATCGTCGCCGACGACGCATCGAGCGATGCCACCTTCTCCTTGATTCCGCAGGTGGAAAATGTCGTCTATGTGCGCAATTCGAAGAATTTAGGGTTTTTGCGCAATTGCAACAATGCCGCCAAGTCGGCCCGCGGCCGCTATCTCCTTTTCCTCAATAACGACGTTCAAGTTACCGATGGCTGGCTCTCGGCGCTTGTCCGCGCGATGCAAGAGTGCCCCAACGCTGCCGCCGTCGGCCCAAAGATTCTGTTTCCCGACGGCAGCCTGCAGGAAGCAGGGGCCTTCGTCGACCGTGACGGCCATGCGCACCTAATTGGTTGCTTCGATGATCCCACATTGCCGCGTTTCAACTATCGCCGCGAGGTCGACTACTGTTCCGGCGCGTGCCTTCTGGTCGAGCGCAGCCGTTTCGGGGAAGTGGGCGGGTTTTCAGATGAGCTGGCACCGGCATATTGCGAAGACCTCGATCTTTGCTTCAAGCTGCGGCAACTGGGCCTGCATACCATTTACGAGCCAAATTCCGTCATCGTTCACCACTTGAGCCGAACCACCGCGCATCACGACAATTCCTACAAGATGCGGTGTATCACGACCAACCAGCAGAAGATCGCTCTCCGCTGGCAGGCCGAGCTTGGTCGCCTGGACGATGTGAAGGTTATTGCGTTCTACCTGCCGCAATATCATCCGATCCCGGAGAATGATCGGTGGTGGGGCCGGGGTTTCACCGAATGGCGCAATGTTGCCCGGGCCACGCCGCAATTTCCCGGTCATTATCAGCCGCGCCTCCCGGCCGATCTCGGGTACTACGATCTGCGCGTCCCCGAAGTGATGAACCTTCAGGCGGCGCTCGCCCGAAAATACGGCATCCACGGCTTTTGCTACTACTACTACAACTTCGCCGGCAAACGTTTGTTGGAAATGCCGATCGAGCGGATGCTGACCACGGGCGAACCGGATTTTCCTTTTTGCCTGTGCTGGGCGAACGAGAATTGGACTCGGCGCTGGGACGGGGAGGATGCCGAGGTCTTGATCGCCCAAGAGCACTCGGAAGCCGATGACATCGCGGCGATGCGCGATCTCATGCGATATTTTCGTGCCCCAAACTATATTCGCATTCGCGGCAAGCCGCTGCTGTTGGTCTACCGCGTCAAGCTGTTCCCGGATTTTGCAAGAACGGCGAGGAATTGGCGCGAGCTTTGTCGGCGCGAGGGCATCGGCGAGATCTTCTTGGCGATGGTCGAGGTCTTCGAGTTGTCAACAAGGGCCGAGCACCCGGCGGCATATGGCTGCGACGCCGTTGTCGAATTCCCGCCGCATGGGATGAGCGAGCCGTTGGATGCGAATGGGTTCGCACCGGGCTTTGAAGGGGTCGTATACGATTATCTTAGGCTCGCCCTGAGCGGCGGAACAAAACCAATGCCGGGGTTTGCACGCTTCCCATGCGTGGCGCCAGGCTGGGACAATTCAGCGCGCCGCAAGGCCCATAGCCACATATTTGTGAATGATAGCCCGGGAGCGTTCCAGGCTTGGCTCGAAGCGGCGATACAGCGATGCCGCGAACAGAACGGCCCCGACCACCGATTCGTCTTCATCAACGCTTGGAATGAGTGGGCGGAAGGCGCCTATCTTGAGCCCGACCAGCGGCTGGGCCATGCCAACCTCGAAGCCCTGCGCAATGCGCTTGAACGCTGGCAAATTTCACGGTCCCGAAGCACCTGAAAATCTGGAACGCCAATACCCATGTCGGATAAGCAGTCGGTAACTTTGGTGGGCCATCCTTTCCTGCTGACCGGGCAAGGCGAACACATTCGTGCGGCCTTCCGCTCGATGCGCGCGACCGGGATCGACGCGCGCGTGCTCGACATTTACGGGACGCAGACCGTCGACCAGGACCTGCTCCGCGAGATCGGAGATCGTCGGGTCGAGCGTCTCGACGGTGGTATCAATGTTTTTTGCATCAACGGGGATGAGGTCGATCAGGCGTTCAGGCATTTGAACCGCGCGCCGGATCGCCACGGCTATGACGTCGTCTATCCCGCCTGGGAGTTGCCGCGTTACCCCACCGTATGGGCAGGCGAGCTCGATCGGTTCGATGAGGTCTGGGCATTCAGTCGTTTCATGTTGCGGAGTGTGGAAGGTACGATCAAAGCAGCTCTTCACCACATGCCGGTGGCTAGCGAGGCGCGGATCGTCTCATTCATGGGGCGCCGCTATTTCGGTCTTCCCGAGAGCGGCCACCACTTTCTTTTTTTGTTCGACTTCACGTCCTATATCGAGCGCAAGAATCCCTATGCGGGAATCAATGCTTTCGCTGGGCTCCTCCGCGCTCGGGCTCGTGCGGATGTACACTTTGTGATCAAGGTGAACGGATCGCGGAATGGGCAGGACGGCGGCTTGGACCGTTTGCGCGAAACGACGGCGCCCTATCGCGACCGCATCACCATCATCGACAAGACGCTTGGCGAAAACGAGATGAAAAATTTGATCCGCTGCTGCGATTGTTTCCTTTCTTTGCATCGCTCGGAAGGGTTCGGCCGCGGCCTGGCGGAGGCTATGTTTCTGGGCAAGCCGGTGATTGCCACCGCTTATTCAGGAAATATGGACTTCATGACGCCGGAAAATTCGTTCCTCGTCGATTATGAGTTGGTTCCGGTGGGTGAAACGGCCTATCCGCACGGCGCGGGTCAGGTCTGGGCGGAGCCGAACATCGATCAAGCCGTCAGCTACATGGTCCAACTGACCGACGATCCGCGCATCGGGCAGGAGGTGGGAAGATGCGCGAGCCGCGCGATCCGCCAGCATCTCAGCTATCGATCGATCGGACTCAACTACCTCGCTCGCTTCGAGGAGATCGCTGCAACGCGTGGATCATCCCGTTAGGATCGGCGACCCGCCGCTCCCCGCTACAGATCTGCGGAAATTGGCGGTCGGAAAGTGGCCCGGCTAGGGGAGACCGCATTTCAGAAATGACGAGGCCTGAGGAATATGATCGTTTGCATCGGGTCCGCCGGAAGATCCTCGTGGCCGACCAACTGCCATTCAGTCCATTGTCTCTCGATATAGTCGAAGGAAATTGACGTATCGCCGTAGAGCAATTCCCCGTCAATAGGTGTCCAGCCGTGGGGCGTGAAAGCAAACCCATGATCGTCATGCATCTTTATCATTGCCGATCGATCGACGATATTTTGTGCTTGATCATGAAGCTCCCAATACTTACGAGGCCTAACGGTTACGACCAGGAGCGAATGATCAAATACGGTACTTCTTAGTGCCGAAAGCACCAGATTGGCAGTTCTTTCGGATAAATGGGTGAAAACCGAGAATGCGTAGATAAGGTCAAATTTCAGCCCAGGGAAAGGCACCTCCTTGGGAAGGTAGTCGCATAACGCAAAGTGGGCCCTTAATTTGTGACCTCTGCAGAGCTCAATGGAATCTTGCCACGGGTCACAGGCGTAGATGTTCTCGGGCGCGGTAAAATGATACATCAATCGAATGAGGCGCCCCCAGCCGCAGCCGTAGTCAAGCAATTTGGCGTTCGACAGGGAACGACCCGTGTACTTCGGGTACGCCACTTCCACCGCGCGGGCGAACGCACAACTCTGAGCGAGAAGTGCGCTGCCGCTTTGACCCGTCCAGGAGATTTGGACTTGATCGGCGGGCATCCGCGGCAGAAACGCGCGCGTGAGCGGATATTGGGATGGGATATCGAGCAGCAGCGCACCGACCGTACCGATAGGAAGATTCCGCAAATAAACGAATGGGTCCTGATTCTTCCTTATTATGCCCTCGAGATTTTCAAAGTGCTGATCCAACTCCATTTATGGGTCCCTTTTTGTGAGTAATGGACCGTGGGACCTTAGCTCATTCAAACGCGGATACGCAAAGCCCAGTTCGGGGATTGGGAAGCTCGCTCTCGCTGGCGTGGCCCGCTTTCGATCGCAACTCGAACGGAGGCAACGTCGACCACCCTTCCACTGTCGCAGCACCGCCAACGCGCAAAGCTGTTATATTCCGCTCTGTGGTGGGACCGAGGCTGTGAAGCTCGGGCGAAGGCGCATCAAGCACATTGGGATCGGCGTATATGGCGTATCGGGAGCAGGGTGAGATTGGTGCACCAAATCGCGGGCGGGCGCTATCCAACATTCTCACGCGTATTGCGGCGGCGTTCAGCACCAACTCTCTCGGAAAGGTCCTGGTTGCGGTGATCTACGCCGCGACCACCGTTTGGATGATGCGGAATTTTCTTGCGGGAGACCGTACTTTTTTTGGATGTTGCGACGCTTCGACGCAGAGCATCGCTTGGCTCAACAAGGTGGCCGAAGCGACCCGGCATCACACTTTCGCCCTATGGGATTTCTCTGTCTTTGGCGGCACGACGTCGGCCGGTCAGTTGCAGCCCGGGACGTTCTATCCGCTCACCATCATGCTCGGTTTGCTGGGAGCCAAAAATGTGGCGATCGGCAATGCATTTATCTACATGCATTTCGCCATCGCGCTGGCGTCGATGCATTTGTTTCTGCGCGGTATCGGCTTATCACGACTGGCGGCAATTGCCGGTGCGATAAGTTTTACCTTCGGAGGATATGTCGCGCTCCAGGCAGACGCACAAGCAAACATCTATGCCGGCCTGGTGCTGTTGCCCCTCATTGCGCACTTCTACCATTGCGCCTGTCGCGCTGAGCGGATTAGCGAGGCCACTGTGTTGGCGGGCACCGGAGGACTCGCCGGCGCGGCACAGATTGCCGCAGGTCATATGCAGCCGTTCATCTATTCAAGTTACGCGCTGGGATTATATGCGCTCGTTCTTGCCGTGCGGAACCGCAAGGCCAAATGGTGGCAATCGATCCTGACGCTGCTGGTTAGCCAGGCGAGCGCCCTCGCTTTCGCCGCCGTTCCCGTCTTTCTGTCGGTCCAGTACTTGATGCGGGCCTACCGCTGGGATCAAACCGGCGTTACTGTTTGGCCCCATGCGGTGCCACTGAACACCTGGATCAGCGAGCCCGCAGCTTTGCATTGGCGCGACTTTTCGACCCTATTGAGCGCGCATTCCCAGCTCAGCGGATATTATGCGACTCTGTATCTGACGATAACCGGATTGGCGATTGTGCCGCTGACGCTGCGGCGATTGAAGCCGCTGACTTGCTGGCTTTGGCTCTTGGTGGCCTTCGCAGTGATTGTGGCGCTCGGAGGCGAGCTTGGAGCGCTCGCCGACGTTATTTATTTCTTGCCGCTTTTGGCGCAGACGCGAACGCCGGCCCGCGCGCTCTATCTCTATAACTTCGCCACGGCGGGCCTAATCGGAATTGCCATCGACCAATTGCGGTACTTCCTAAAGTCGCGGCCTGCGGTTGTTCGCGAAGGTCTTGCGTTGATTTTGGTCCTGCTCATGACCTACGAAATCAATCAGTTTTTTACTTCCGAAATCGGCATGACACTCACGTCCCACCAGGAAGCACATCGTTTTTACTTTCACAATCCCGCGCTTGATGCGCTGGAGAGATTATCCAACTCAGGACCACTGGTCGATCGATTCCTGGATGTCAAGGGATCTTTGACGGAAGCCATCGTGCCGCCGAATGCCGGCGACTTAAGGCCTTTGCTGAACACGTTTGGAGTTGGTCTGACGATGCTGCGCCCGCTCGGCGATTTCGCCTTTACCTCCGACGACAAGAACTACGCCACGTCGCCGGCGTATGACGAGTTGGGCGTGCGATGGGTGATCTCAGATTCATCGCTCGAGGGGATGACGCTGATCGAGAAGGGCGTTGGCTACTACTTGTATGAAAGGCCGAATCGACTGTCGGTACTTTGGACGGAGAACAAAGGGGGGGCCCGCGAGCCGATGCCCGTCGAGAAGGCGCGATGGGAAGATAACGATGTAAAGTTCCGGCTGAAGCCGGATGCTGCGCCGCATCGGGTCGTCTTCGCGCAACCGATCTACCCGGGTTGGCAGGCGTTTGTGGACGAACGACCCGTCCCGCTACACCAAACGGATATTTTTATGGCGGTGGACGCGCCTGCCGGTAGTCGTCAAATCGAGTTTACTTACCGACCACACCTGTTGGTGCCGCTTATGATAACACTGATCACGCTGGTTTCTTGGCTCGCTCTCGCGGCGTTTTCGCGCTTAGACGGCGGCAATATTCGGGCGTGGCGCGTAAGAGCGACTGCTTCGGTCCGGCGCCGAATTGATTGAACGAGGATCCGGGACTAGCCAATTGAAGTGCCACCGATAGTGCCATCGCCCGCGGGCCCATCTACCTCTCGGCGCACACGCAGCCTGAGAATCCGGGCCTTCCGGCCACTAATGTCTAGCGCAGATAGATAACAATTGACTGCGGCGTCGAATGCAGTACCAGAGCGGCTATGCACGAACGGGACGGTCCCGTATACAGTCCCGTTCGTCAAACACGATCGTCAAGGGGTTGGGCACCCAAGAATGAGTGTCGCCGAGGATTCCCGTGCCGTGCCGGAGGAAGCTGCTCCGCCGGAGTCCGCCACGGACAATGTTTCCCAGACATTCCAGTTTCCGGCACCTGAAGAGAAAACGCCCTTTACGGGCGAGCGCTATGTGCCGGGTCTGCTGGGAGACATTCAGCATGAGCATTACCATCGCTATCTCTTTGCGCTGCGCTTTTGCGCCGAC
>DATIXX010000020.1 GCA_035518095.1 Burkholderiales bacterium
AGATATTCAGGGAGTGGACATGGGTCCACTGGTGACGCGCGCGCACCGCGACCGTGTGAAGAATTATATTGATCTCGGCGAGAGAGAAGGCGCGAAGCTGGTGCTGGATGGACGCGGAATTAAAGTCCAAGGCTACGAAAAGGGTTTTTATGTCGGACCCACGCTGTTTGATCAAGTCACGCCGCAAATGACGATTTACCGGGATGAAATTTTCGGCCCGGTGCTGATTGTATTGCGTGCTGAGAATTACGACGAAGCCATACAGCTGGTCAACCGCAATGCCCACGCCAACGGCACTGCGGTGTTCACACGCTCGGGCGCACTGGCGCGGCGCTTCCAGCACGAAATAGAAGTCGGGATGGTCGGCATCAATGTGCCGATACCGGTACCGATGGCATTTTTCTCGTTCGGCGGTTGGAAGAATTCGCTGTTCGGCGATTTGCATGTTCACGGCACGGAAGGGATCCAGTTTTATACTCGCACCAAAGTGATCACCGGGCGCTGGCCAGAGAGGCCCGAAAAAGCCAAACTTCATATGCCTAGCCACTCATGAGTGCGCGCGACAACATTCTGGGCCGCATTCGCACGGCGCTCGGGAAAAGCGCGGCTCGCGGCGAACGAGATGAAATTAACGCCTATATCGAGCAGCACACGGCTGGCCCCAGGCCGCAGGCCGAATGGAATCCCGTTGTGCGCTTTCGCGAGTGCGCATCGAGTTTAGCGAGCAGCGTGGACCAGGTTGCATCCATGGACCAGGCGCCGTCGGCAATAGCGCGCTATCTGCGTGAGCAAGGGCTCCCGCTGCAAGCCGTGTGTTGGCCCGAACTCGGGCGGCTCGATTGGGCTGCACAAGGAATGAGGGTGGCCGCGCGGCCTGCGAACGGAAGCGATGTTGTGGGTATAACGGGGGCATTTTGCGCGATTGCGGAGACCGGAACATTGGTGATGCTCTCGGGACAGGATACGCCCCTCGTGACCAGCCTCTTGCCTGAAACGCACATCGCCGTTATCGACGTCGCTCGCATTGTGAACACGATGGAACAAGCCTGGGATTTGCTGCGCAGCGAACGTTCGATGATACCTCGGGCGGTCAACTTTATCTCCGGACCTTCCCGGACCGCGGACATCGAGCAAACTATCGTGCTCGGGGCTCATGGACCGTACCGCGTGCATGTCGTCATCGTGCAACGGTAATTTTCAATTGGATAAGGTTGGTTCAAAACGTACCGGAGCGAAGGCCTCATGGATGCCATGAATGGCGGGTCAGCCGGCACGGCGCCGCGTCCACAGCATGTCGATGCCCAGGCGCCGTGGCGGATCAGCGATCACGATGTTTTTTTGTTTAAAGAAGGAACCCATTACCGGTTGTATGACAAGCTTGGAGCGCATCGGGTAACGGTCGAAGAGGGACCTGCAGTTCATTTTGCAGTCTGGGCACCCAATGCTGAAGCCGTTTCCGTGATCGGCGATTTCAACGGCTGGAATTCAGAACTGCACCGCTTGCGGGTTCGCGGCGACGGGTCGGGGATCTGGGAAGGCGTTGTTCCCGGTTTAGGCGACGGCACGCTCTATAAATATCGAATCCGCTCCCGGATGAATGCCTACGAGGCGGACAAAAGCGACCCCTTCGCATTTACCTGGCAGAAGCCGCCCGCAACCGCTTCCAAGGTAACTCGCCTCGATTATTCGTGGGGAGACCAAAATTGGATGGCGGCGCGCCACGCAAAATTAGCGAGGGAAGCCCCGGTCTCAATTTACGAAGTCCACTTGGGCTCGTGGCGCAGGATTCCGGAACAGGGCAACCGGCCATTCAGCTATCGCGAGCTTGCACAGCCGCTTGCCGACTACGTCCAGCGCATGGGATTTACCCATGTCGAGTTTATGCCGCTTATGGAACATCCCTTTTACGGCTCGTGGGGATACCAGATCACGGGTTATTTCGCGCCCTCGGCGCGCTACGGAACGCCGCAGGATCTCATGTATTTGGTGGATTACCTTCATCAGCGGGGGATTGGGGTCATTTTCGATTGGGTGCCATCGCATTTTCCCAATGATGAGCATGGACTGGTCTATTTCGACGGCACGCACCTGTATGAGCACGCGGACCCGCGGCAAGGCTATCACCCGGAATGGAAAAGTTGTGTATTTAACTACGGCCGCCATGAAGTTCGCGCCTTTCTTATGAGCAGCGCGATGTTCTGGCTCGACAAATATCATGTTGACGGGCTGCGTATCGACGGCGTCGCATCCATGCTCTATCTGGATTACGCAAGGAGCGAAGGTGACTGGATTCCCAATGAATACGGAGGCAGAGAGAATTTGCACGCTGTGGACTTTCTGCGCCGCCTGAACGAGGCAGTGTACCGCGACTATCCGGACGTGCACACGATCGCCGAGGAGTCGACGGCGTGGCCCATGGTCACGCGTCCTACGTCAGTCGGCGGACTGGGATTTGGGTACAAGTGGAACATGGGCTGGATGCACGATGTGCTGCGTTATATGGCTGAAGACCCGGTCCACCGTAAGTATCACCACGACAAGCTGGCATTCAGCATCTGGTACGCGTTTAGCGAGAATTTCGTTCTCCCACTTTCGCACGACGAAGTTGTCCATGGCAAGGGTTCGCTGATCGGCAAAATGCCAGGAGACGAGTGGCAGAGGTTTGCCAATTTGCGTTTGCTCTATGGTTACATGTGGGCACACCCGGGCAAGAAGCTGCTTTTCATGGGCGGCGAATTCGGGCAGATCAGCGAATGGCGACATGACGAAAGCCTCGAATGGAACGTTCTGGATTACAACCTTCATCGCGGCATGCAGGCCTGGATCTCAGATCTTAACCGGACCTATCGCGCGCACGCCGCATTGCACGAATACGATTGTGAGTCACTGGGCTTCGAATGGGTGCAATGGCAGGACCGGGACACCAGTGTATTGAGTTTTTTGCGGAAAGGTCGCAGCGCTCGCGATGCGGTGCTCGTCGTATGCAACTTTACTCCCGTCGTGCGCGCGGGTTACAAAGTTGGCGTATCGTGCGGGGGATGGTGGCAGGAACTGCTCAATAGTGATGCTGTTGAGTACGGCGGCTCCGGAGTGGGCAATGCGGGCGGTATAGAGGCGCATCGCGAACCACACCATGGGCGCGAGTGGTCTTTGCATCTCAACGTCCCGCCTCTCGCAGTGCTATGGCTGAAAAGCCCGTAAAGCAAGTGATCCCGCGCATCGATCGTCGACAAGATACCCAATAGATCATCATCCTGCTCTGTGTGGTGGTTGTTACAACCGGCAAAAAAATGAATCCTGCTTTGCTCGAACAACTATGTGCTGCTTGCGGAGTCGCGACCCAGTATCGGGATGCGTGGGGAACGATGCGTACAGTATCGATCCAGACGCGCAGCGCGCTGCTCGAAGCGATGGGATACCGAGTTACATCGGACGAGCACATATGCAATGCTCTTAACGCACGCGTAGAACAACAATGGTGCCGGCCGCTGCCGCGGGTACACGTCGCGCGAGCCGGGGAGGAACTCGCGCTGGCGGTGGCGCTACCGGAAACCTGTGCCCATTTCAAGTTCGAGTGGACGCTGGAGGAAGAAGAGGGCGCGTCGCGCAGCGGAAGTTTTCTGCCCGCCGAAATGGCGGTCGAAGAAAGGCAATACGTCGCTGGCGCGGGGTTTATTCGCGTGAGGCTCTTGTTGACCCGGCCTCCTCAGCCCGGCTATCACAAGTTCAAACTTCATGCGCCCGGGGAGGAATCCGCGCCGCAAGCAACCATGTCGCTGATCATTGTGCCGCATCGCTGTTATCTGCCCGCTTCACTTAAAAGTGGCAAACTTTGGGGCCCCATCGTTAATCTTTACGGAATTCGGTCACAGCGCAATTGGGGCATGGGCGATTTCACCGACCTGCTTGCGCTGGTAGAACTAGCGGCGCAAAGCGGCGCCGCTTTTGTCGGCGTCAATCCCCTGCATGCGCTGTTTCCCCATGACCCCAGCCACGCGAGCCCGTACAGCCCTGCAAGCCGAGCGCTACTAAATATTCTCTACATCGATCCCCAACGCGTACCCGATTTTCGCGACTGCGTGAAAGCGCGCAAGTCGGTGGCACGCCGGGAATTTAAGGCTGAACTGCGTGATCTGCGCACGGCTAACTTGGTCGACTACCGCCGGACAGCAAAGCTCAAGTTTGAAATCCTGGACCTGCTGTTCGAACATTTCCGTACTCATCATCTCGATTCAGGCTCCGATCGCGAGCGAGCCTTCCGCGCATTCCAAAACGCCCAGGGGGATACGATGCGGCTTGCCTCGCTGTTCTTCGCGCTTCAGGAGGAACTTCACGTGCGCGATGCCACGGCCTGGGGTTGGCGCACCTGGCCGGAGGAATACCGCGATCCTAATTCAAACGCGGTTCTCGAATTTGCCAGGAGCCATGCGCGGCGCGTCGAATACTATGATTACCTACAGTGGAATGCCGAGATGCAGCTGGACGCGGTCGGCAAACGCGCGTTGGAGCTAAAGCTTGGGGTGGGTCTTTATCAGGATTTGGCCGTGGGCGCGGATTCGGGGGGCGCCGAAACCTGGGCTGCGCAAGGACTGTATGCCGGTCAGGCTACCGTGGGCGCCCCGCCGGACGAATTCAATGTCAAAGGACAGGATTGGAGTATGCCACCGTTTTTGCCGGAACGGTTGAAGGATGCCGCTTACAAACCTTTTATTACCTTGTTGCGCGCCAATATGCGCCACTCCGGGGCGCTGCGCATAGATCATGTGATGGGTTTGATGCGGCTTTACTGGATTCCCGGCAATGAAAATCCCGACTGCGGCGGATATGTCTCCTACCCTGTCGACGACTTGCTGGGGATCGTCGCGCTCGAAAGTGAGCGTAACCGCTGTATGGTGGTCGGTGAAGACCTCGGTACTCTGCCGGAGGGAATGAATGAGCGGCTGTACGCTTCAGGCATCCTTTCTTCCCGCCTACTGTATTTTCAGCGCGAGGGCAACGGCGCTTTCTCGCCGCCTGCGCACTACCCGCCGCAATCCCTGGCAGCGGTCGGTACGCATGATTTGCCCACGCTGCGCGCTTTCTGGCTGGGTAACGACCTCGAACTGCGTGCACGCCTGAACCTTTTTTCAAATGACGAGCAACGGCGACGACAGATCATGCAGCGCGCCCAGGACCGGTCCGGTTTGCTGATTGCGCTCGATCGCGAGAAACTGTTGCCGCCCGGTATCACCATTGATCCGGTTTCTGCGCCGGATATGACGCCCGAACTTGCCTTCGCGGTGCACCGCTTTCTTTCGCGTACGCCGTGCATGCTGTTTGCGGTGCAGCCGGAGAATGTCTTCGGCGAGGTGGAACAAATAAATATCCCGGCGACGACCGGGTCGCAGTATCCAAATTGGAGACTAAAGACTACGCTGCGGCTGGAACGATGGGGCAAGAATAAGCGCTTTGCAGCATTGCTTGAGGCGCTCAATCCGGAGCGCGGTGCTCTTTTGCCAAGTTGAAGCCTGTTCTTTACGTGGACTGGCGAACCTGCGTTAACCTTCCGCTTAACCGTGCGCAGAAACAGTGTATGCGCGGGGTCAATGGTATCTCGAGGCTTTGGTGCCGCGCGCTTCTCTCGCCCCGGATGCTGCGAGAAATTCCGGTTGCAGAGAAAAATGCCCGTTGGTTATAATCCGGGTAGTTTCAATATATCAGCGTAGCAGTTCCTGCCTCATGCGAGAGCCAAATATCGGCTCCCGCGCATCACACTCGTTGTTTTACTTCATCAGCCGTTACCATGTCCAACTTCGACTTCCTGCCAATCTTACCTCTCACGCTCACTCCGCCACTGTTATTCGGTTTGCTGCTGCTGCTGGGTTTGCTTGGCGGCGAGGTGGCACGGCTGTTCGCGCTGCCGCGTATCACCGGTTACCTGCTGGTTGGCGTGCTGTTCGGCCCGGGAGGTCTTGACGTATTGAGCCGCGACCTTATACAGGAAAGCCGGGTATTTGTGGATATTTCATTGGGACTGATTCTTTTCGAACTCGGCCGCCGCCTTGATTACCAATGGCTGCGCCGCAACCGCTGGCTATTTGCTACCGCGATTGCAGAGAGCGCGTTTGCCTTCTGGGCGGTTTATTTCGGGCTGCGTTATTTCCATTATGAGCCGGCGTTTGCCGCGCTTGCCGCGGCGATCGGAATCGCCACTTCTCCTGCAGTGGTGTTGTTGGTTGCGCATGAGTTGCGCTCGGAAGGGCAGCTTACTGAGCGCATGCTGCTGCTGACTGCGATCAACAGCGTGTTTGCCTTCTTCAGTGTGACCATGTTATTGCCGTTCCTGCTTTTGGAACAGCATGCCGGATGGGAAAAAACGCTGTTGCAACCGCTCTATGTCACGCTAGGTTCGCTGCTCACGGGCTTTGTCGGCAGTTATCTCGTGTTACGCTTCGCGGGCTGGCTGGGCAAGCGCGAGGATCGCCAGTTCATCATGCTTGTCGGCATGATTGTGCTGACTGTCGGATTGGCCCGCACGCTTAATCTATCAGTACTGGTCGCATTGCTCACTCTTGGCATACTGGCGCGCAATCTCGACTTCGGCCACAAGCTGATGGCCGTTGAGTTCGGTCACGGCGGACAGCTGTTTTTTGTGATTCTGTTTGTGGTGACTGGCGCGGGCCTGCGCTTCGATGCGCTACCGCAAGCGTTGTTCATCGCCGGCGTGTACATCGTGCTGCGTTTCCTGGGCAAGGCGCTGGCGATCCTGGTGTTTGGGCGTTTAAGCGGACTGCGGCCTGGCGCTGCGGGCTTGCTCAGTATTGCATTGTTGCCGATGTCAGGGCTCGCTGTCGTCCTGGTGCAGCACACGTCGAGTTTCTTTCCCGAATTCGGCGCCAGGTTGTCTGCAGTGGTGCTTACCGCAGTAGCCCTATTGGAGCTCATCGGTCCGCTGGCGACTCAGTTTGCGCTGAAGCAAGCGGGCGAGGCGGGAGAACGACGATGACGCTGGAATTCACGCAATCGCAGGCGTGCACCACGGGCGTTGAGCTTGAACTGCAGCTGCTAAAGTCCCACGATTGCAATCTAGCGCGCGATGCCGCTGATTTGCTGGCGAGACTTGGCAAAGTGAAACATCCGGGTCAGGTAAAGCCGGAAATCACCGAGAGCATGATCGAGCTCAATTCCTCAATTCACACGCACTACACGGCGCTTGCCGACGAACTGCGGACGATACGAAACGTGGTGGTACGCGAGGCGGAACTGCTCAACCTGCGCGTGGCCGGCGGAGGCACGCATCCCTTTCATCAGTGGAGCGAGCGGCGCATTTATCCGACCGAGCGTTTCAAGCATCTGCTCAATCTTTACGGCTATCTCGCCAAGCAGTTCACGGTATTCGGGCAGCACATCCACATCGGCTGTCCCAATGGCGATGACGCGGTCTATCTCATTCACATGTTGTCACGCCATGTTCCGCATTTCATCGCGCTTTCCGCCTCTTCGCCGTTTTATCAGGGGGAAGACACTGGTTTTGCATCTTCGCGGCTCAACGCCATTAGCGCCTTTCCTTTGAGCGGCACTATGCCGTTTGTGCAAAGCTGGGATGAATTCAATGCTTATTTCGACCGCATGTACTGTTTCAAGATTGTGGAAAGCATGAAGGATTTCTATTGGGACATCCGCCCGAAGCCGGATTACGGGACGGTTGAAATCCGGGTATGCGATACGCCATTGACGGTGGACAAGGCGGCGCGAATCGCCGCGTTCGCCCAAGCGCTTGCGAATTACTACTTGACGGAACGGCCGAAGCGTGCGACCCGGGATATTTACCTGGTTTACAATTACAACCGGTTTCAGGCCTGCCGCTACGGTTTTGCCGCCAATTTTATTAACGCGTATGACGAAAGCCACAGCAGCCTGGGTGACGACCTGATCGCGACGCTCAAACTCCTTGCGCCGTACGCCGAAACCCTGGAAAGTGGTTCCGCGCTCAATCAGCTACTCGACGAGACGGCGGCGCGCCGCAACGATTCATACTGGTTGCGCGAGCAACTCAAGAAATCCGGTTCACTTAACGACGTGGCGCGGCTGCAGAGCAATCTGTGGATGGGGAAACCGGAACGAAGCTGAAGCTTTGGCTGCATTTCCGCGGCGTCCGATGCAATTCGAGGAGCGCGCGGGTCCATGAAAGGGTAGCGTGGCTTTTTTTGAAAACATCAAGCAGCGCAGCGCACGCAAGACAACTCGGCTAATGCTCGCGGCATTCAGCCTCACGTGGAATGGCTTGGCAAGCGCTGCGCCTGTAGCCGGGAGTGTTGCACGGGACGGCCCCGCGTTGCTTGGGATTCCGGTTGATTTTATCCTGTTTGCGCTGACACTCTTGGGCGTGGCTTTATTCCATCGCCATACGCTTTATGTGGCGCTTACCGGTCTAACCGTCGTCCTCAGTTATAAATTTCTTTTCGTTGGGTTCAGGCATGGCCCCGGTTTTTCTGGCTTCATCTCCCACATGGGGCATGAGTGGGTGATTCTCACCAATCTTTTTCTGCTACTGGTCGGATTCGCGGTTCTTTCCAGGCATTTTGAAAAGAGCCAGGTGCCAGCCGTGCTGCCGAAATTCCTTCCCGACGACTGGAAAGGCGCATTCGTGTTACTGGTGATGATCTTCGTTTTGTCGAGCTTTCTTGACAACATCGCGGCGGCAATCATCGGTGGCACCGTCGCCGCGGCGGTATTTAAGCAGAAGGTGCACATTGGCTATCTCGCGGCCATTGTCGCCGCTTCCAATGCCGGCGGTTCGGGAAGTGTGGTTGGCGACACGACCACCACCATGATGTGGATCGACGGTGTGAGTCCGTTTGATGTATTTCAAGCTTATGTAGGCGCATCGTTGGCGTTGGTAATTTGTGGCATTCCTGCGGCGCTGCAGCAACAGCGCTATTCGCCAATAAGAAAGGACCCGCCGCGCGGAGTCCGCATTGATTGGGGACGGGTTTTCATCGTCGCGCTGATCCTGTTTGCCGCGATCGTCGCGAACATCGTGGTCAACGTCAAGTTTGCCGATATCTCCGACCGTTTTCCTTTTATCGGCTCGGCAGTGTGGCTCGCGATCTTGATTGCGATTCCGCTTCGCAAACCGGACTGGAAGGTCGTGCCGAACGCAATAAAAGGCAGCATTTTTCTGCTTTCGCTGATTCTGTGCGCGTCACTCATGCCGGTGGAGAAACTGCCGGCCGCGTCATGGCATACGGCACTTGGCCTGGGTTTTGTTTCCGCAGTGTTTGATAACATTCCGCTTACTGCCTTAGCGCTACATCAGGGCGGGTATGACTGGGATTATCTTGCATATGCAGTGGGTTTCGGCGGCTCGATGATCTGGTTTGGTTCGTCGGCAGGAGTGGCACTTTCGAACATGTACCCGGAAGCCAAATCGGTCGGCGCATGGCTCACGCAAGGCTGGCATGTAACGGTGGCCTATATTATCGGTTTCGTTGCTTTGCTTCTGGTGCTCGGTTGGCACCCGAATGCGCCGCACAAATCATCAAGCGCCCCATTTCACGCGGTTGTGAAAGTCGGAAAGATTTAAACCCTAGACGTTCGCTTTCCAGACTTTACCGATACCACGCGATTGATTTTAGCCTAACCTCGGTATACGATGGGAGCGTTCGCCTGATGCGTGGGGAATTGGGCTTATCGCGTTTGATTCAATTCCTTTACAACAGCGCAAACCATACCAAGCCGGGCATCCTGCCCGAAACTTAAGTTGCTTTTAAAAACGCTTAAATGAAGGAGGAGTCCATGAGCACAAATCGAACGGCTTCCGAAATTGCCAAGACCGAAACAGTGAACTCGCGCCGCAAATTTCTTAAAGGTGCCGCCGTTGGCACGGGCGCTGCCGCCCTTGGCTTTCCCATGATCTCGCGCGGCGCCGGGCAGACGGTGCTCAAAATGCAGGGATCGTGGGGCGCGGGAGATATGCTGGAAGTGTACGCCATTCAGTATGTCGACATCGTCAACGACATGGGCAAAGGCTCGGGGCTCAGGATCGACTATCTCACTGCCGGGTCGGTGGTGAAGGCGTTTGAGGTGCAAGACGCGGTCAACAAAGGCATTCTCGACATGGGGCATTTAGTGGCCGCTTACTGGTACGGCAAGAACCGAGCGGCCTCGCTGTTTGGCACCGGCCCTTGCTGGGGCTGGAATGCCGATCAGTTCCTATCATGGTACTACCTGGGCGGCGGCCGCCAGATGCACCTCGACCTGCTGCAAAAGACGCTAGGATTGAAGATCATTGGCTGGTACTACATGCCGATGCCCTGCCAGCCGCTCGGCTGGTTCAAGTTCCACCCGACGAGCGCGGCGCAGCTCAAGAATCTCAAGTACCGCACCGTGGGCCTCGCGACCAACGTCATGGAGGAGGTGGGTTGCAAGGTGACCCAGCTCCCCGGCGGCGAGATCATCCCCGCCATGGAGAAAGGCGTGATCGAGGCTTTCGAATACAATAATCCAACCTCGGACCGCCGCTTTGGCGCCGCCGACGTGGCCAAGTACTACATGCTGTCGAGCTACCATCAGACCGGCGAGGCGCTCGAGATCGAGATCAACACGGCCAAGTGGAACTCTTTGTCGCCAGAGCACAAGTCGATCCTCGAGCACTCCGTGCAAGCCGCCAACTCGCAAGCGATCTGGACCGCTTTCGAACAGTATCCGAAGGACCTGCAGGATTTGATCCACAAGGACGGCGTGCACGTATACCGCACCGATCAGTCTATCCTCCAGGCCCAGCTCAACGCCTGGGACAAGGTAGTCGCGAAGTACAGCGCCGAGGTGCCCGAATTCAAAGCGGTGTGCGACTCGCAGAAAGCGTGGGCCAAGAATAGCGCTTACTTCAACCTCCTGAATCGGGCCGACCTCAAGCTCGCCTACGACCATTACTACGGGAAGGAACTGCCGCTCGGCTTCTAGAAATCGGTAACCCTTCGGCACGCAATGAAGCGACGGGGTGGCGCCTTCCGTCAAGCGCCACCCCATCGAAATGAAAACGACTTAAGGTGGGGGTTCGAGTCGCGCCATGCAATCCTTCATTCTGAATATTGACCGCTGGAATACCGCGGTCGGCAAGGCGTTCGGCTGGTATATTCTCATTCTGACCTTCGGCGAATCCTACGAGGTCTTTGTGCGCTACCTGCTGAACGACCCCACCACCTGGGCGTACGATGTTTCCTACAACATGTACGGGGCGCTGTTCTTCATGGCAGGCGCATACACCCTCGCGCGCCACGGCCACGTCCGCGTCGATGTGGTTTACCGGCTGTGGCGGCCGCGGGTGCAAGCAGGAATCGATCTCGTTCTGTACATCGCCTTCTTTTTCCCGGGCGTCATAGCCCTCATATACGCGGGCTCCCAGTACGCATCGGAGTCCTGGCGCTACCACGAGGTGGCCGTGTCCAGCCCTGCCGATATCCCGATCTTTCCCCTGAAAACGCTGATCCCCGCGGGTGGCGTCTTGCTGTTCGTGCAGGGTCTAGCCGAGGTGGCGAGGTGCGTGCTCTGCCTGCGAGACGGACAGTGGCCACCGCGACTGCATGACGTCGAAGAGCTGGAGACCGCCATCTTGCATGAACAGGAGGCAATCAGGGAACACGGATTGCGCGGCACGGAAGCGAAGTCGTAGGTAAATAATCATCCAAACAAGAAAAAGGAGCGCGCCCCAATGACGAGCCCGGATGTCGCCTTACTGATGGTGGGCATTTTCGTAGTCACGATCATGCTCGGATTCCCGATCTGGGTCACGCTCATGGCGATGGGCGTGTTCTTCGGCTACTGGGCGATGGGCGACCGGATCTTCTTTCTTCTCACCCAGAACACCTTCAGCATCCTCAGCAACGATGTTCTCACCGCCGTCCCGCTGTTTCTGTTCATGGGTTACATCGTGGAACGGGCGAACATACTGGATCGATTGTTCTTCAGTATTCAGATCGCAGCTAGAAGGGTTCCGGGCTCGATGGCGGTGGCGACCCTGCTTACCTGCGCCTTTTTTGCGACCGCCACAGGGATCGTAGGCGCGGTAGTCACCTTGATGGGGTTGCTCGCATTTCCGGCCATGCTCAAAGCAGGCTACGACACCAAGCTTGCCGCAGGGGTGGTTTGCGCCGGCGGGACCCTCGGGATCTTGATCCCTCCAAGTATTTTGCTCATCGTCTACGCGGCGACGGCGGGCATCTCGGTGGTGCAGCTCTACGCAGGGGCGTTCATCCCGGGCTTCGTGCTCGCCGGCTTCTATTGCCTGTACGTAATTGGACGGGTGATTCTCAACCCGTCGCTTGCCCCCGATTTGCCTAAGGAGCAGACGGACGTCCCGTTTCAAAAGGTTGTGGTCGCACTGCTCACCTCGTTCTTTCCGCTCGCGGTGCTCATCATGTCGGTGCTGGGCGCGATTGTGTTCGGCCTCGCGACGCCCAGCGAGGCGGCATCGGTAGGCGCCCTCGGAAGCGTAATCCTAGCCGCCGGCTACCGCGCGATCGACTACCAGCGCCTCAAAGAGGCGGTCTACCTCACGGCGCGCACCACGGCGATGGTTACCTTCCTGTTCGTGGGTTCCTGGACTTTCGCCTCCGTCTTCGCCTACCTCGGCGGACAAGATCTCGTCATGCACGCGATTGGGAACATGCACCTCACGCGTGTACAGTTCCTGCTTCTCTCCCAGTTCATCATCTTCCTCCTCGGCTGGCCACTAGAGTGGACGGAAATCATCATCATCTTTGTTCCCATTTTCCTGCCGCTGCTTCCGGTGTTCGGTGTCGATCCCCTGGTGTTCGGCATCTTGGTTGCGCTCAACATTCAGACCTCATTCAACACGCCGCCAATGGCGATGTCTGCCTACTATTTGAAGGGGGTCGCACCGCCGCACGTGCGGCTGACCCAGATATTCGCGGGTGCGCTGCCGTACGTCTTTATGGTCTTCATCACGATGGCGCTGCTGTACGTGTTCCCGGACATGGCGAAGTGGCTTCCCAGGGTGATGTACCATTAGACGCCCGCAGTGATGACTGAAATCATGCCCGAGATACTCACCGAGCGCGCGCGCGCGCTGACCCGGCTCGGGGCGACCGAGGCGGCGGCAGCGATCCGCGACGGTCAGATCACGTCCGAGGAGCTGGTGGACGCGTGTCTAGCCTGGATCGACGAGGTGGAGCAGAGCGTTCAGGCCTGGGCGTTTCTGGAGGCAAAGCATGCGCTGGAGCAGGCGCGGGCAGCGGATGAAACGCGGCGCCGGGGAAAACCCGTGGGCGCGCTGCACGGGGTTCCCGTCGGAATAAAGGACAACATCGACACGGCGGACATGCCCACGGAAGATGGCACGCCTCTGCATGCCGGGAGGCGGCCAAGGAAAGACGCAACTGTGGTGTCCCTGCTGCGGAGGGCGGGGGCAGTCATTCTGGGCAAGACCGTAACTACCGAGCTTGCGGTCTATGCTCCCGGCAAAACGCGTAATCCGCACGATCCCACGCGCACGCCCGGTGGATCATCGAGCGGCTCGGCCGCGGCGGTTGCGGCGCAGATGGTGCCACTCGCAATCGGCTCGCAAACCAACGGTTCGGTCATCCGCCCGGCGTCGTACTGCGGCATCGTGGGTTACAAGCCAACACACGGGTTGATTTCCCGCGGCGGGATACTGCGCCAATCACGCGTTCTCGATCAAGTCGGTGTCTTCGCGCGTTCGCTGGCCGATGCGGCACTGTTGGCGCAGGAGCTCATGGCGTTCGATTCTTCGGATCCGGATTTGCGACCCTGCGCTTCCCCGCGACTGCTCGATTTCGTTACCCGCCCGCTTCCACTTCCTCCACGTTTCGCGTTTGTCAAGACACCGATGTGGGATCAGGCTTCCGCCGATACACAGGCGGCCTTCGCAGAGCTGGTCGAATCTCTCGGCAACCAGGTTACAGAAGTGACGCTGCCGGAGCCGTTCGCCGACGCCGTCACGCTCCATCGGCTGATCATGGAAGCCGACCTTGCTCTGAGTTTTGCGCCAGAATACCAACACGGCGCGGCGCAGCTCAGCGCCACCCTGCGCCAGATGATCGAGCGCGGACAGCGCCACTTGGCGGTGGACTACAACCGTGCGGTGGCGCGCATTCCGATCTTCAATGCAGCGCTGGACGACGTGTTTCACGAATTCCACGCCATCGTCACGCCTGCGACGATTGGCGAAGCACCACGCGGGCTTGAAACGACCGGAAACCCGGTCTTCTGCACGCTATGGACTCTGTGCGGACTGCCCACCATCGCCGTGCCCATCATGCAGGGTGCAGAAGGCCTGCCGCTGGGAGTTCAGCTAGTCGGCCCGCGCGGTGATGACGCGCGACTGCTGCAGTGTGCGCGCTGGCTGGAAAATCATGTGGCTGGAGAGAGTTCCGATTAGGCGGCAAGCCGCGTCGGGCAAAGAAGCGGCTCGTATTGCGCCTGGGCGGCGGGCGGCAACGGCATGAAGAGGTGAAACGTGTTTGAAATCATCATTACGTTAATAGCAGTTGCGATGAGCGCACTCTACATTGGTTACCTCGCGTACGCGATCCATTCCGTGCCTCTATGGATCATAGTGATCGTAGTCTTCGGCCTCATGATCCGCGAATTCATCGTCGAATTCCGGGAAACGCCAACCGAGGGGCCCAAGAGCGCGAATCGCGCGCGGAAGACCGACTGAAAATCCGCAACCAGCGGACCGCTGGTGCAGCAAAACGCGAATCCTGTTCCCGAGCTGAGTTGCTCTTTGGCTTGTTGGTCCCGCGCCTCCAAGATAAGTGGCGTGGTTGCGCTTTGGAAACTCTAGTTCCGGAGTGCTTGCGAAGCTTTTCGTAGCCGCCAAAAGTCGGTATAAGCTGCATTAGAATTGCGGGATAAACGTGGAAGTTTTCATCGTACCCGCCTTTTCCAAGACCTCGTTTTACCGGGTTAAATGCCGACGCGAATACGACAAGTCAAAAGTCATTGGTCCGTGACAAAAAAGCTGGAATTGCATTTTGACCATAAAATTGGCGGCACATAAGCGAAAATTCCCATTTCGTACATTCTGAATATCGACACAAATTTGAAAACGCTTTAAAAACCTTTGTCAGCGTCGATTACCATGAAACCAAAAATTCTGGTCACGAGAGAGGTGTTTGATGAAGTGCTGGAGCATTTGAAACAGCATTTCGAAGTGGACGCCAACCAGGACGATGTACAGCTTGACGAGGCGACGCTGGCTCAAAGGCTTTCCGGCAAGAACGGCGTGATGACGGCCATTACCGACCGCGTGGACGAGAAGCTGCTCTCGCGCTGCCCCGGGCTCGAGGCCGTCTGCAATATTGCCGTGGGTTACAACAATATTGATCTGGCTGCATGCACTGCGCACGGTGTCATGGCCACCAACACGCCGGGAGTGCTGGATGAGACTACGGCTGATTTCACATGGGCCCTGATTCTCGCGGCGTCCCGGCGGCTTACTGAAGCCGAGGCTTACTTGCGCAGCGGCCAATGGAAACGCTGGCAGTTGAAACAGATTATGGGCACCGATGTTCATCATAAAACTTTGGGCATTCTGGGCCTCGGGCGCATCGGACAGGCAGTGGCAAGACGGGCATGCGGATTTGACATGACGGTGATCTACCATAATCGCGAACGTTTGCGCGAAAACATTGAACGCAGCGCCTGCGCGAAGCATGTCAGCTTTGGAGAATTGCTCAAACAATCCGACATTCTTACTTTGCACCTGCCTTATTCGGCGGCGACCCATCACATCATTGGAAGAAAAGAACTGGCTCAGATGAAACCGGAAGCGATTCTAATCAACGCGGCGCGCGGCGGCATCGTGGATGACGAAGCGCTAGTTGAAATGCTGTCCACCGGAAAAATTGCAGCGGCGGGACTCGACGTTTACGAAAACGAGCCCAAACTGAATCCCGGATTTCTCAGGCTCAAAAACGTGGTGCTTGCGCCGCACATTGCGAGCTCCTCGCGAGCTACGCGGCTGGCGATGGCGATGAAAGCCGCAGAAAATCTGGTAGCCGCTTTGACTAACGGCAATCCGCCCAATCTTCTCAATCCCGAAGTCCTGTCGGGGCGATGAAGGATATTTTTCGTCTGGGCGTGCGCGAAGCCGAGGAGGCGATCACAACACGTCATACCACCAGCACTGCTTATACCCGCTCTTGCATTCAGCGCGTCCTGGAAAAAGAAAACATTGTTCAGGCGTGGCAGTGGTTTGATGCCGAGCGCGCGCTCGAACTGGCGGCGGCGGCGGATAAAAAACTTGACGCAGGAAATACGGGACCGCTCCACGGCTTGCCTGTCGGCATTAAGGATATTTTCGATACCCGCAACATTCCTACTGAAATGGGCTCGCCGCTGTTCAAGGGCAATGTCCCCAAAGCCTCCGCCCGAGTCGTGGAAAAACTCGAGCAGGCTGGCGGCTTTGTAATGGGCAAGACCGTGACGGCGGAGTTTGCTTTTCTCAGTCCGGGCAAGACCAGTAATCCCTGGAATCCCGCCCATTCCCCGGGCGGCTCTTCCAGCGGCTCCGCCGCCGCCGTCGCGGCCGGCTTCGTGCCCGTGGCGCTGGGGACGCAGACCAACGGCTCGATCATTCGCCCCGCCGCGTTTTGTGGAGTAGTGGGATTCAAACCCAGTCAAGGCACGATTTCCAATCACGGCACTCTGGATTACAGTCCTACCTTGGATCAGACCGGCGTGTTCACGCGCAACGTCAGGGATGCGGCGTGGGTGACTTCCTGCATCGCGGAAGCGCAAAATCCCATCCGCCGAGACATCATTGCGCTAGGCAAAGTACCCAAAGTAGCAGCAGTACGCTCACCGGCATGGACGCGTGCTGAGGAAGCGCAGCACAGATTCTTCGCCGATAATCTGAGAAAGCTGAGTGAAGCGAGCGCGGAGGTCGTGGAAATGGAGCTTCCTGCCACTTTCAATCAAGCCCACCCATGCCTTCGGCACATCATGGCTTATGAGGCGGCGCGATTCTTTCGGGAAGTTCAAATTCGAAACCGTGAAAAAATCAGCGCAGTTCTTAACGCGTTTCTCGATGAAGGGAGTGGTATTTCGGATTCCGTGCATCAGGATGCGCTGCGCTTGCGCAGTCAACTTCAGGAGGATCTTTCTTCTTTCCTGAAAGTATTTGACGCAATCCTTACGCCGCCTTCGAACGGAGAGGCGCCCGCCACGCTGGAGAACACAGGCGACCCGTCCTTTTGCACCATCTGGACCTTATGCGGCGTGCCTGCTATCACGATTCCCACCGGACTGGGCCCCCAAGGACTGCCGCTGGGCTTGCAGATTGTCGGCGCCTATCAAGATGACGACAAACTGCTTGCCATTGCGAACTGGTGCGAGGGGCGGCTGCCATTTTCCGGATTGTTCGGCTAGATTGACCACTCGAAAGGCGGCGATCAAAGCTTCGCAGGATGATCTCCAGGGTGCTTCGCGGAAATTTCATTGCTTAGCGTTGAGCGAACCGATCTGACATGAGTGTTTCAATGCAACTTTTTAAGCTCGATATCGAGGTGATGCTGCCGCTGACGCTGCTGGTGGCGGCAGGAGCTTTTTGGCCGCTGATTTTTCGCGACGCGCCGGTTGCGCCTCTGCGCACCCAACTCAATCGGCTGGTGCTCTACATGTTTTATCCTTCGATCCTATTTTCCGTCGCTGCAATCACCCCGATTACTACTGATTTGCTTTCTGTTCCCCTTCTAGTGGGGGTAGGTTCACTCCTTTCTGGTGCCATTCTTTACCCGTTGCTTTACCATACCCGCCTGGGAAAGGGACTCAAAGACAGCACTCGGGCGATCCTTTTGCTGGGAGGCATGTTCGGCAACACGTTCAACATCGGCGTTCCGGTGCTTACTTTTTTTTACGGTCCAGATGCACCGCGTTATGCGGTATTCAATGACATGCTGATGACCATGCCCGTCGTCTGGAGCCTGGGTGTGTGGATATCCACCCGATTGGGAGCAGACGATCCGAATATTCCTCATGAATCGTTTTGGCGAGCGATGCTTTCCATGCCACCCATTTGGGCATTTATCTTGGGGGCGGGAGCGCAACA
This sequence comes from Burkholderiales bacterium, assembly GCA_035518095.1. Classification (NCBI taxonomy): domain Bacteria; kingdom Pseudomonadati; phylum Pseudomonadota; class Betaproteobacteria; order Burkholderiales; species Burkholderiales bacterium. The sequence goes on from DATIXX010000020.1 coordinate 18,077, forward strand.
GCTGGGGTGGGCTTATGTGCCGCTTGTCAACGCGACGCGCATGATAGGTCTGGCCACTATTCCGGTGATTCTTTTTGTTTTGGGCATGACCATACCCTGGGGCCGGCTGACCCCGCGCCGGGAAATCCTCGCAGTGGCTGCGATAAAACTACTGGCAACGCCCCTATTGGTATGGGTCGCGGCAAAACTCCTGTTTCACCCCATGGGAGAAGCCCAGTATGCCGCGGTAGTAGAAGGGACCACGCCTACTATGGTGGCGGCGCTGGTGCTTGCCGACCGCTTTCACCTGGACCACTCCGCGGCTGCGCTCCTCATCGGCTGGAGCACCATCTTCTTCTGGGTTACGCTGCCGCTTTTCGTGGCATTGGGGTTGATCCGTTAATAAGTGGGTGAACGAATTGCTGGCTCCGATTTCGTTTATTATTTGTATTTGGGGTTCTTCGCCATCAATGCAGTCAATCCTAAGGAGAACATCATGAAAGTCGGTTTTGTAGGCTTAGGCATCATGGGTAAACCCATGGCGCTCAATCTCATCAAAGGCGGCCACTCGCTTTCAGTTTATGCGCGTCGCGCGGAATCCATGAAACCTTTGAAAGACGCGGGGGCCATAGCGTGCGGCTCACCCAAGGAAGTGGCGGAAAAATCCGAAGTCACGATAGTTATTGTCTCCGACACGACCGACGTAGAGGAGGTCGTATTGGCGACAAACGGTTTAATCCATGGCGCAAAGCCGGGCTCAGTAGTAGTGGACATGAGCACAATTTCTCCTGTCGCAACGCGGGCGATGGCGGAAAAACTTTTAGAGAAAGGCGTGGAAATGCTCGATGCACCGGTTTCGGGGGGCGATATCGGCGCGATCAATGCCACGCTCTCGATCATGTGCGGCGGCAAGCCGGAGGTATTTGCCCGCGTCAAGCCGCTATTCGAATGCCTGGGGAAGAACATCGTGCTCACCGGCGGCAACGGAGCCGGACAGGTGACCAAGGCGTGCAATCAAATCGTAGTGGCTTTAACCATCGAAGCGGTGGGCGAGGCGCTCACCTTTGCGCGCAAGAACGGCGTCGACGCGGCCAAGGTTCGCGACGCGCTGTTGGGCGGTTTCGCCAACAGCAAAATTTTGGAAGTGCATGGCAAGCGCATGCTGGATAACGTGTTCAAGCCCGGCTTTAAGGTGAGGCTGCATCAAAAGGACATGCGCATCGTCATGGAAACCGCGCATAAGCTGGGCTTGGGGCTCCCCGGCGCGGCTTTAGTCACTCAACACATGAATGCACTTATGGGCAGCGGCGATGGCGAACTCGATTCCGCCGCGCTGGTCAAGGTGGTCGAACGGATGTCCCAATAAAAAGCCGGCCTTTCGCTGTTATGCAAAAGACCGGCTTTTCAGTTAGTAGCAGCCGGCGAAGCCGGCGGACTACGCGTTATTTTTTTTGGCCTGCGGACCTGGGTGGGTCTGCTCGTACTTTATCCATTCTTGTGGTTCAATCAGGTTGTCATGATTGGTGTCAATCTGGCTCCAGCAGCGCACTTTCATGCAATTCTCCTCAGACTGTTTTTGGTTTCTTGCCAGCGCCACGCTCGAGCTCAAGCCCAGTAGAACTGCAACAAGGATAGGTACGGTCATCTGCTTATGCTTAGTCATCTTTTGGCTCCTATTCGAGATTAAAAAAGATAAACACAAGCACACATAACCCGGATTGATGCATGCACAAAATCAGATTCCCCGGATCAACAAAAGTTTCATGCAATTTTATTATCGATTCCGAACACAGGGTCGGGCTGCCCTAGGGTGTTGAGCATTTGGAAGAAAACGCGAAATTCCCGGTAATCTATGCTTGTATCGCAGTACACGGAACAAACGAGCTATAAGTGGCTATAATTAAGACGGGTTGCCTGCGTGACTTGTAACTCGGGAGGCAAACATGAAAACCGTAAAACAAATTTTGCAGAGCAAAGCACGCCGTATCCTTTCCATTGCGCCGGACGCCACGGTTTATGATGCGCTGAAGCTGATGGCGGTAGAAGAAGTCGGAGCGCTGCTGGTGATTGACGCCGACAAACTGGTGGGAATCATTTCCGAGCGCGACTATGCGCGCAAAGTGATTCTGCACGGCAAATCGTCCAAGGAAATCCACGTCAGCGATATCATGACCGGCAGAATCGTTTACGTGACGACAGCGCAAACCGTGGACGAGTGCATGGCGTTGATGACCGACAAGCGGGTCCGGCATCTGCCGGTCTACGAAGATAATTTGCTGGTCGGGGTGGTATCCATCGGCGACTTGGTGAAGGAAGCGATATCTGAACGCGAATACATCATTAAGCAACTCGAAAGCTACATAATGGGATGACGCAGCTTGGCGCCATTATCATCGGCGACGAGATTATTAGCGGCAAGCGCCAGGACCAGCATTTTGCTCAAGTCGTTCACGCGCTCAACAAGCGGGAGTTGGGACTTAGCTGGTGCGAATATCTCGGGGATGACCCGCAGCTAATCACATCCACCTTGCGGCGGACCCTCGCCACGGAGGATATCGTTTTTTGCTTTGGCGGCATCGGCGCCACACCCGATGATCACACCCGGCGCTGCGCGGCGGAGGCCGCAGGTGTGGAACTGTACCGCCATCCCGACGCGCTTGCAGAATTGGTGGCACAGTTTGGCGACGCCGCGTATCCCAAACGGGTATTGATGGCAGACTTGCCTCGAGGCAGCCGCATCATTCCCAATCCCTACAACCGCGTGGCCGGTTTCAGCGTGAAGCATCATCATTTTCTCCCCGGATTTCCGCAAATGGCATGGCCGATGCTGGAGTGGGTACTGGATACGCATTACCGCCACCTGCAGTATTTGGGGCGCGGCGCGGAGCAAGCGATCATCGTGCCGGGCGCGATGGAAAGCGTGCTCCTGGATCTGATGAATGACTGCGTGGCGCGCTTTCCAGAACTCAAGTTATTCAGTCTGCCGCATCTTGCGCCGGGTGAGCGCTGGATCGAAATCGGCGTGCGCGGGGACAAGCAGCAGGTGCCGCAAGCGATGCGGCTTCTAAAAGACGGCGTAACGGCGCTGGGCTTCAAATGGGAAAAAGGGCAAAGCGGCGGCTGAGCATTTCCGCTAATCTTTTCCCGTTTTTTAATTCTCTGCTGAAGCAAAAAGCCAGGCGAACCTGATTTTTTTGATATCAAGCCCGGGCGTTATTTTTTATCTCGCAATGTGTTATAAATGCAACGATGCGTCCCAGAATGACCGCATTGATGTTTTGCCAAGGCTAACGATGTGCCAGTTGCTGGGCATGAATTGCAACGTGCCTACCGACATATGTTTTTCTTTCGAGGGATTTCACTCCCGCGGTGGCGGAACGGACCACCATGGCGACGGCTGGGGAATCGCTTTTTTTGAGGGTGCGGGCTGTAGGCTGTTTCTTGATTCCAAGCCCGCGGCGAAATCACCGGTAGCGGATCTGGTGCGTAAATATCCCATTCACTCGCTCAACGTAATCGCGCACATCCGCAAGGCCACGCGCGGCGCGGTGTGTCTGCAGAACACTCACCCCTTCATGCGTGAAATGTGGGGGCGCTATTGGATCTTCGCGCACAACGGCACGCTCAAGGACTTTTATTGCCCGCTGAACGGAAATTACCGCCCTGTCGGCACGACTGACAGCGAGCATGCTTTCTGTTTCATGCTCGAGACCTTGCGCACTTTGTTCCCAAATGGACAACCGCGCGCTGAATCTCTTTATAACACGGTCAAGAACGTGACTCGCGACTTGGCGCACCACGGTGTGTTCAATTACCTGCTTTCCAACGGCGAATATCTTTTTGCCCACTGCGCTGATAAGCTTTCCTATGTACTGCGCCATGCGCCGTTTGGCCGTGCACACTTGAAGGACCAGGATATCACTGTGGATTTCAGCCGGCTCACCACGCCAAATGACAAGGTGGCGGTGATCGCTACATTGCCGCTAACCGACGACGAGACCTGGACCACAATGGCCCCTGGCGAGCTCCTGATGTTCAGGGACGGCGAGCCCTCGGCTAGTACTTGAGCGCCAGAGTAAGCCCGTCGGCAATCGGCAGCAGTGACAGCGCAATCCGCGGGTCATGAAGCAGCTTGCCGTTAAACTCGCGCAGCGCCACCGTGTCCGCTTCGCGATTGTCGGCTTCAGCGACGCGGCCCGACCATAAAGTATTGTCGATCGCGATCAATCCACCGGTTCGAAGTAGCTTCAGACAATGTTCGTAATAAGCGAGATAATTTCCCTTATCGGCGTCAATGAAAGCAAAATCGAAGGTGCCGGCGTGGTTTGCGACAAGCAACTCGCCCAGCGTCTCAAGCGCAGGCGCGAGGTGAAGGTCAATTTTCTGCGCCACACCCGCTTCTTTCCAATAGCGGCGCGCAATCCGCGTCCACTCGTCATTTACATCGCACGCAGTAATTCTGCCGTCCGGCGCCAATGCCAGGGCAATACAGAGCGAGCTGTAACCGGTATAAACGCCAATCTCCAGGCATTTTTTGGCGCGCATGAGCCGTACCAGCAGCGCCATGAATTGTCCCTGTTCCGGCGCAATCTGCATGCGCGCCATCGGGTCTTTAGCCGTCTCATTGCGTAATTTGCGCAGAATCTCGGGCTCGCGCAGCGACACCGACAACAAATAGTCGTATACGTGATCGGCCAAGGAAATAGTTTTATTCATGATTTAAGCGAATTTGCCTGCAGAGCCCGAGCCTTGGGAATGTTTCGCGGTTGCCAGTGGCTGATCGCCCAGTTCCAGAGATCGTGGAGCGTGCCTCGCGTAAGTTCTTGCGGCGGCTTTTGACCGAGAAAGCACAGAACCTGCCATAGCCATAATAACGCCTCCGCCTTATTCACTGCTGGCGCGAGAGTCTGCTTGCTTAGCTTCTCTCCCGCGCTGTTCAGCGCTACCGGCAGGTGCATGTAATTCGGGGTCGGGTAGCCCAGCAGCTTTTGCAAATAAAGCTGGCGGGGAGTCGAGCTCAGCAGATCGGCACCGCGCACGACATCGGTGATTCCCTGTTCCGCGTCGTCAACGACAACAGCGAGTTGATATGCGTACACTCGGTCTGCGCGGTACAGCACGTAATCCCCGACATTGATTTCGAGGCGCTGCGCCACGCATCCTTGTACTATATCGATGAATTCAACAAGCTGCCGGTCGGTTCTCACGCGCCACACGCGCGCACTGCGCTGCGGCTGCAGTCCGTTGCGGCAGGTACCCGGATAAACGGGGCCGTCAATCCCCGCGATTGCCGAATCTGCTATTTCGCGGCGGCTGCAGGCACAGGGATAGATCAAACCGCGGTCTCGCAGGCTGTGCAGCGCGGCATGGTACGCATCGCGACGCGTGCTCTGGTAGACAATTTCACCGTCCCATTGCATCCCGCACGCCTCGAGCGTTCGCAGAATGTCATCGCCAGCGCCGGGCTCCTCGCGCGGCGGGTCCAGATCCTCAATGCGCACCAGCCACTCGCCATTGCGGCTTCTTGCCTCTAGGAAACTGCCGACCGCAGCAACCAAGGAACCGAAATGCAGCGGCCCAGTCGGAGAGGGCGCAAAGCGGCCACGGTAAGGCGTGGGTTCTTTGGTTATTGCCACACTAGGATTTCACCTGTTCCCGAGTTGGCGACGTCGCCCATGTAGCGGCGCACGCTTGAGTGCGGTTCAAGCAACGCGAATTTGGTGTCAAGCGAGTGCCAGGATTTAATGAGCAGCGTCAGATAATTTAGATGATGCGCGCCGCAATCGTTGAAAGTAGCGGGTAATTCCGCCGGCATGGAATTGAGCAGCAGAGTGCCGCGCCTCATTCCGAAGCCAGCGCCGCGTGCCGCTGTTCCCAGCACCGCAATAGTGCCAGCGATCATGCGCGACGCGCAAAAATCACCGCAATTGCCCTCGATCAGTACTTGTCCCCGACGCATGTGGTCGCCCGTGCGATCCCCGGCATTACCGGTGACGATCACGCGGCCCCCGTTCATGCCGTGCCTCTCACCGGGGATCGCCGCCGCGAGAAAATCATCAGCATTGCCGTGAATGCGCAGCAGGCCGCTTATCATGCCGCTCGCAGCATAAGCACCGGCGTTGCCGTGCAAGGTGATAGCGCCCTTTTTCATGGCGTACGCCAGGTAGGCGCCCGCATCACCGTGTATCGTGATGCTGCCGATGCTCATCGCTTGCCCGATCCGGTCGAGTTTGCAACAACTGTTATTAATTATCAGGCTGGATGCGTCATTACCACTCACATCGAAAAGCTCGCCTACCCGCAGCCTGCGGTTGCCGCACACAAGTTCTATGGCGGAAATTTGCGCATGGGTTTTCCCTTTAAGAAAATCGGGCGTGAGCGGGGACAGATCGACACGCTGGCGCGGCGTCTCTTTCAATGACAAAGTCAACGCGCTCATGACATGATTTGACGCAATTGAAAATTAAACTGTCCAAGCTTGCCGCCGTAATTGCCCGCGGTGACGCGGCGTATGCCGTTTTTGACCCCGAGCCCGCACACTGCTGCAATGCCCGCCTGCATGGCGCTGCGCACATCGGCTTCAGTCAATCCGTCAATAACGATTTCCAGCACCGCGTGCACTTCTTCGGAAAGTTCTGATCGTGTGATGCCGCGAATAGTCGGACAAAATGCATCGTTGGTGGAGGCCATCAGCGTTTTGTATTTGGAGCCGACTTTAGAGCCCGAGCGCACCACACCGCCAGGGAAGGGCATAATGACGTTGGGCACTTTGCGCATGGCTTCAATAGCCGCCTCACCCGCAGCGAGCGCCTGCGATTGGGATTCCGCGAGAATCAGGAAGTTCCCTCCACCCACTGCTTTTACCATGCCGGTTGTTTCTTCGCACAGAAACTCGCCGTCCATTACCGGCACGCGCCACAACCGTTTGCCCCCGATCAATTTGGACGACTGGAACCCGTCCCCGAAATAACGCAGATTCTTGCCCAACGGTAATCGCTCGCCTTCCGAAATTCCGGCAAACGCGGCGCTGGTGGGAGAGGTCAGTACACATTGCCCGATGCGCCTTTCCAGTTGTTTCGCGAGCTCCTTGCCTGAAACCGCGAATAACAAAATCGCCGCGCCCGGTCGCCCGTCCGGCGTATCCTCAGGTTCGAGCTTGCGTTCAATTCCAGCCTCGCAGCCGCAGGCAATGACCGAGGTGGCAAAACCGGTGGCCGCGTTGGCCGCGTGATAGGCCCATTTGAGATTGTATGCGGTGATGACGACGCGTGTCGCCTTCATGCCGAAGGCTTCAGCAAACGTGTCGTCTATAGTGACGCCGTTAATGACCATGATAGTTTACTTATCTCTGAACCGCGGAGACGCGGAGGCGCTGAGAAGACAAATGTTTACTCTGCGTCCCAGAGCCTCTGCGGTAAAAATCATGTTTGTTTGCGGCAGGGATGCGACAGAAGCTTGTTAGCGTGTCCAAATTCCTGCATCTCGTCATCACTGATTTTGAAATTGTCCATCCGCATCGTCTGGTAGCGTTCGAAATAAGTTTTAAGCGGCTGCTCAATGCTTTTATCGTACTCAGGTTTTACCACATGTGTATTGCCCCAGGAAACTTTGGTTATTTTGCCGTTTTGAACCACCAGTTCGCCGTCCTTAAACACATAGCGGGGCTGGGCGAACATTTTTTGCTTGTCGGCATCGTCGCTGTAGACGGTAATATCGGCGCCCGCTCCGGGACCGAGATGCCCGCGGTCGGTAAGGCCCAGGATTTTCGCTGGGGCGGCGCGAGTCATGATGGCGATTTCATAAAGGGAATATTCGCGCGTAAGACTTGCCAGCGTGCTTTCCGCGGCAGCGTCAGGGTTAATCGTGTCGAGCATGCTGTTTCGATAGGTCTTGTCCATGAGCAGCTTAATCAGGTGGGGGTAACTCATGAATGGCGCGCCGTTAGGGTGATCGGTGGTGATGAAAATGCGCCATGGGTCGCTGACCATCAGGAAAATTTCAAGGCCGATCGCCCATTGCAATGCATTGACGAAATTCGTGTCGCGATAACGAAACGGCACCACACCGCAGCCGGCATCGCACTCGATGTCCATCACGACCCATTTTTTTGGGCGGCCGAACGGCGCATTGCGGAACTGCGTCATGCTGTCGCCGGAAGCGGTGACGGTCTGGCCAAACATGATTTGCCCCACGTCTGTGGAAATGTTTTTGTTCTGGTTAATCGCCTCGGCGACGCGCGCGGCACCCGATGAAAATTTCCGGTCACCCTCGGTTCCATAGCTGTGGAACTGGATATGGGTAAGATGCATCGGCAAGCCTTCGGCAGCTTTTACGGTTTCCAATGTGGTTGCGACATTTCCCGGTACGCCGAGATTGCATCCGTGTACATGCAAGGGGTGCGGTACGCCAAGGTCGCTGAGCGCTCGCGCCAAAACCGTGAGAATCTGGCGTGGCGTCACCTGATAATAGGAATGGTCCTCATCCAGGTCCATCGCGCGCTGGTTGAATTTAAATGCCGAGATGCCTCCAGGATTCACAACCTTGATGCCGATGCAGTGCGAGGAATTCAGCGTCCACGCCACGTAATCGTTGATCGCTTTTTGATCGGATTTAGCGGCCATCATTCTCAGTAGGAAATCGTCGCTTCCTAAAAGCGCGTAACCGCCCTTGTCCACGATGGGCGTGTCGCCCATTTCCATGTGCGCCTGGCGCGCATTCATCGGCAACACCGCCGGCTCGAAGCACGCGGTATAGCCCATTTCCGCATAGCGATAGCCCGTGGTAAGCGTGGCGGGCGCCGCATGACCGCAGCCGGAGCGGGTGAGCGACGTGCGCGCAACGATGTCGCGGCGATGGTCTTCGGGCAGCATCGCGCGCGCGATATTCACTTTTCCCCCGCCTATGTGGGTGTGCAGATCTATTGCGCCCGCCATCACGATGTGCCCGGTCAGATCGTACTCACAGTGCGTGCGCTCATCGTGAACAGGCGCGGCGACGATACGGCCATCGCGCACATATAAATCCCGCACTTCCCCGTTCACCTGATTGGCGGGGTCGTAAACTTTGCCGCCTTTGAGTTTCGTGAGCATCAACGGGATTCCAGCACTTTTTCAATTTCAGCGGCAACTTGAGCCACCGAGGGCAGCGCACTCTCGCGCAGCTTTCTTAGCGGCAGAGCCACCACGTTGTCGGTGCGATAAATGTGCCCCGAATGATCAACACCGGGTGTGGCCACGGGTATATAAACGCGCGGTTCTTTGCGGAATTTCATGCCCCTGCGCCCGAGAACTGCCACTGGAACCGAAGTCTCCGGCGGTGTGTTTTTCTCATTGAAGCTGGAGACCCATAACAACGCATCCGCCTCGTTTTCCCTGAGCATGCGCTCGGCAGAAAAGTGACGCGGATCGTAATAGGGCCCCCCGCTTGCAAATCCCGTGCGCACCGGAAAACCGCACTGCCAAGTGCAAACTTGGTTGGCGGTCACATCTCCTTCGTTGCCGCCTAATGGAAGACCGCAAAAACGGGTGCTACGATTCAGATCGTTAACCAGCCCGCACAGACTTTGCACGGCAAGTTCCGCGTGTTTGAAATCAAAATCTGCGGCAGCCCAAGCAAGCACGCCATAGCGTGCGGCTTGCATGCGTGCTGCAAGCTTCTGCAATTCCTGCAACGGGACGCCGGCAATTCGAGTAGCCTGTAACTGCCTTCCGGCGATTAGACATCGCAAGGCCCCCGCGACTTCACCGATGCGAGTGATATCGCAGGCGATGACAGTCGGTTTCCGCCCGTCGGGGGCGGTTCCGGCTTGCGTGTCCAGTCCCCGTCCCAGATACACGACTTCACGGGCGTTGCTGACAAACAGATGGTCGCGATTCCAGACATAACGTTCAAAAAAGCGCGGAAATCGGCTCGTGACATCCGTTCCCGCAAGCACCAGCAAATCAACACGGTTTTTCAATTCGCTTAAAGTTGTAGTAACCCAGCCGCTATCCTGAAGCGCAAGAATATTACTCATGAGATAAACGCTGTTCATGTGATCTACTACTGCGCCTATGCGATCCGCCAATTGCATTAGCGCCCGCATGCCCGCGACATCGGTGCCCAAGCCGGCGACAAGCGGTTGTTTTGCGTTGCCAAGGAAATCGGCAACCGCGGCTGCCGCGTTATCGAGCGAAGCAGTTTTTCCGGCGATCTGCGGAGCGGCGGGTTCGGACAAACTTAATGTGGCGAACGCCCTGCTGCTGATGGGACAGCCGTTCGCAATGACCTCAAGCTTTCCGGAATGCGTGGTGATGCGCAGATCGTCGCAAACCAGTCCGCAAAACGGGCAAGGTACTTCGTCCCACATTCCGGGTGATAAAAATTGCGTCATGGAAATATTTCGCTTGCCGAAAGAGGCGGATTGTAGTGGTTAGGCACGCCCAATACCAGCCTATAATGCGCAAATGGGTCTGCCGTGCGCGATGCAAGCTCCGAAATTTTGCTATATTCTAACAATATATCGATGGCTCGGCAGCGCAGCAAAACCGACCCTAATGCGCTGATAGAGTGACACCCTGTTCCGCGCCTGTCGCAATGACAGTTTTATCTTGTGATGACCGGCTTGAAATACAATGATAAAAATGAATGGCATAATAGTTGCTGAACGTTTTAGGTTTAAATTAAGAGATAATGAACGGCTTGGCAAGCGCCGATAAAGAAGTTCAAACTGTAGTTGTGGAGGCCCCGGCGCGCTTGCACCTTGGCTTCATGGATTTGAACGGTGCCACCGGCCGGCGCTTTGGCAGCTTGGGCTTGACGCTGGAGGGGTTTAGCACACGCATTTACGCGGAACGCGCTGCGACGTTTTCGGTAGAGGGCGCACAAACGCAGCGCGCCATGCGAGTTCTGCGGCGCTTGCAGGAACGGCTGAGGTTGGACGGCGCGGTGCGAATGGCGGTGGTGCAGGCAATACCCGAGCACACGGGTCTCGGATCGGGCACGCAGCTTGCAATCGCCGCCGGCATCGCGGTCACGCGCCTTTATCAACTCAGCCTCAGCGCCAGAGAAATCGCTGCATTGCTGGACCGTGGAAGCCGCTCCGGCATTGGAATAGGGGCATTCGACCACGGCGGATTTCTCATCGATGGAGGGCGAGGCGAAAGCGAAGAGCCTCCGCGCATCACCAGCCGCATCACTTTCCCGTCAAACTGGCGGATATTGCTGATTTTCGATTTACGGGCCCAGGGTCTGCACGGCGCGGATGAGGAGAGGGCCTTTGATGCCTTGCCGCTGTTTCCGGAGGCAAGCGCCGCGCACTTGTGCCGCCTGGTACTGATGCATTTAATGCCGGCCTTGGCGGAGGCCGATGTTCTGGAATTTGGAAAAGCGGTAAGCGAACTACAGCGCGTGGTCGGCGACCATTTTGCGCCAGCGCAGGGCGGACGCTATGCGAGCCGGAAAGTAAGCGAAGTGCTTGCGTGGCTCGAACGTCAAGGCGTGAATTGCGTCGGGCAGAGCTCATGGGGGCCCACGGGATTTGCCGTAGTGGATTCCGAAATCTGCGCAGGCAAGCTGCTGTGCGAGGCTGAAAAGCGCTGGGGCGCAGATAATGCGCTGCGCTTTAAAGTCTGCGCCGCGCGCAATCGGGGTGGGGAAGTGCTGCTGCAGCAACGCAGCATCAAAACCGGGACGATCTGATAAACAAGTTCTCAAGGGACTTATGGAAAAACCTTTTTTGCTGCACATGATAACGCCGAGTCCAAATGTCAGCCCATTCGACGTGAACATGGCATACGACGCCGGTTACAACGCGGTTGCGGCCTATACCAATATCACCCTCGACCAAGTTGCGGCGCTTACACAGGATGCGATATTTTCACGTGGACCAAGCGGCGTTAAACGCACCGGAATTTTCATCGGCGGACGCGAAATTGGCATGGCCGCGGACATGTTGGATGCGACAAAACTCGCGATGGTGCCGCCATTCGAAGTATCAGTTTTCGCGGATCCTTCCGGAGCGTTCACTACCGCGGCGGCTATGGTTGCGGCGGTGGAACGGCAATTGAAACGGGTGCATCACTGCGATTTGAAAGGACTCGAAGTACTGGTGCTGGGCGGCACCGGGCCGGTGGGCACTGCTGCTGCAGTGTTGGCTTCGGGGGCGGGAGCCAAAGTCAAAATTGCAAGCCACAGCAGCGGTACCCGAGCACGCATGTCCGCGCAAGTTGCCAATGCCCGTTACGGGGCAAGCACCGAACCGGTAGACGCTAGTTCAGAAGAAAACAAAACAGCGGCTATAACGAACATGGACGTGTTGATGGCCACGGCAAAAGCCGGTGTGCAGGTGTTGAGCCAGCAGCTACTGAAACAGGCACGGCGCTTGCTGGTGGCTGCAGATATCAATGCCGTGCCGCCTGCCGGCATCGAGGGCGTGGGGCTGATGGACGATGGCGTGCCTTTTGCGGCTGGGTCCGGCAAAGCGGTAGGAATCGGCGCGCTGGCGATCGGTAACATCAAATACCAGGTGCAGCGGGGTCTCTTCGAAGCAATGTTGCGGGCAGAAGCACCGCTTTACCTAGATTTCCGCGAGGCGTTTGCATTGGCGCGCAAATATGTCAGTTGAAGACAAGCTTTTCCTTGTCGCCGCTCTTACCGGCAGAACATTGGCGCAGTCCGCCAACCGCGGCGGCATTCCGGTAGTGGTGCTCGATTTATATAACGACTCGGATACCCACCGCTTTGCACAGCACAGCCGGGCGGTGGCGCAGCATGATCATGGTTTCGACGCGGCGTCACTGCTGAAAGCGGCGGACGAGCTGTGCCCGCCCCAGCGCTGCTCCGGCCTGGTATACGGTTCAGGTTTCGAGGACCAGCCGCAACTGCTCAATCAGCTCGCTACGGGCAGAGCGCTATTCGGCAATAATCCTGAGACAGTGACGCGCATAAAGGATCCGCGGCTTTTTTTTACGTTGCTCGATGGGCTTGAAATGGCGCACCCGGAAGTGCGCTTTGCACCGCCACGGCCAGCTTGCGGCTGGCTTGCAAAAAAAATTGGCGGCTACGGTGGAATTCACGTATTGCCCGCGGCGGGCAGACAACCGGATGGAATGCATTACTACCAGAAGCTCGAGTCGGGGCGCTGCATGTCGGTAACTTTTCTCGCCGACGGTAGGAAGTCGCACATTATTGGTTTTAACGAACAGTGGACTACAAGTGCAGGATCGCCCTTTAGTTATGCTGGCGCGATTAGCCACGCGAAACTCGATTCCGCTTTACAGGCGGAAATCGCGCAGAAGCTGAATCGGCTGGTGCAGGCAACCAGCCTCGTGGGATTGAACGGTATGGATTTTCTGCTGCGGGGCAATGAATACCGGGTGTTGGAAGTCAACCCGCGGCCTTGTGCAACCGTGGATCTTTACGATGTAGATTGCGCGGAGTCCCTTTTTTCCTGGCACCTGCGCGCATGCCGGGGCGAATTGCCTGACCTGCAGTTGGTTATACAAAAAATTACAAGAGGGCACGCAATGGTTTATGCCGAGAGGTCTCTGCGCATTTCTTTGAATACCCGATTTCCAGAATGGGTCAGTGACATTCCTGGAGCAGGAAGGGAGTACCCGCCGGGCTCGCCGCTATGCATGGTGCATGCGCAAGGCGGGTCGACGCAGCAAGTCAAGCGGTTGCTGATGCAACGGCAAAAGATGATCGCACGGATGATTACGGAGGAAGCGGCGTGAGTGCTCAGAATCGCGATATTGCGGCCAACTCTGCGCTAAACGCGCAGTCCGCACATTGGCCCAGCGTTAATAATCAGGCTGCGCCTTTAGTGGCGGAGCTGTTGCGTGAGCATCAGGCGCTGCGTCTAGGAGTTACCCATGGGCCGCAGGGGCATACCGTCGTGGACGCCGGAATTACTTTCGACGGCGGGTTGGAAGCGGGTCGCCGCATCGCTGAAATCTGCATGGGAGGACTCGGCACTGTGAGCCTTTGCGTAAATGCGGCCCGCTGGCCGCTGCAGGTAACCGTGCATTCCAAGAACCCAGTTTTGGCATGTCTGGGCAGCCAATATGCCGGGTGGAGCCTTTCACACGGGAGCGGTAAAGGCGCATTTCACGCATTAGGGTCAGGGCCGGGACGCGCTCTTGCCGGCAAGGAAGACCTGTTTGCTGAGCTTGGCTACCGCGACAAGGCCGACCGCACCTGCCTAGTGCTTGAAGTCGACAAGCCTCCACCTCAAGAAGTGGTGGAAAAAGTACTGCGTGATTGTAGGGTCGAGGCGGATAAGCTGACGTTTATCCTGACGCCGACGCGCAGTCTGGCGGGCGTTGTCCAGATCGTGGCGCGCGTTTTGGAGGTGGCTTTGCACAAGGTCCATGCGCTAGGGTTTCCACTGCAGCATGTCGTCGACGGAGCAGGAAGCGCGCCGCTACCGCCGCCTTGCAAAGATTTCATCGAAGCCATGGGGCGCACTAACGACGCCATCTTGTTCGGTGGAGAAGTGCAGCTTTTCGTGAATTGCAGTGACAGCGATGCTGCTGATCTTGCGCACAAGCTCCCATGCTCGGCCTCACGCGACTATGGCAAGCGCTTTGCGGATATTTTCAGGCATTACGAATATGATTTTTACAAGATCGACCCAATGCTATTCGCACCAGCGCAAGTCGTCGTAAGCTGTCTCGAGAGCGGTAAGAGCTTCCGTGCCGGCAAGCTCAATGCGGATTTACTGGATGTTTCATTTGGGGGAATCAATGGTTAAGCGGATCGCCATCATCACGGATGATCCGGGCTGGCATGGCCGGCAATTACGTCAAGCATTCGCTGCACGCGGCTGCGAAAGTCAGTTTGTTTCCCTGCAGAATTGCCATTTCGATTTAGCGCGTGCGCGCAACAGTGTAGTGATCCCGGGATTTAAAAATTGCCTGCCGGACGCCGTTTTCGTGCGTGGCGTACCCGGGGGCACGCTGGAGCAAGTTATTTTACGCCTCGACGTGCTGCACGCGCTGCGTGAACTCGGCGTGCCGGTCTACAATGATGCACGCGCTATCGAGCGCAGCGTCGATAAAGCAATGACAAGTTTTTTGTTGAAGCGTGCCGGCATTCCCACTCCGGCAACCTGGGTGTGCGAGTCCGCGGCCCGAGCGCGCGCCGTATTATTGCGCGAAACTGCAGCGGGGCGCGAGCTGGTATTGAAACCGTTGTTCGGTTCGCAGGGATTTGGCCTGCAGCGCTTGAAGAGCGGTATGGATGTCCCCGATCTCGTCAACTATTCGGGGACGGCTTATCTGCAACGGTTTATAGCGTGCGCCGAGGGCCGCTGGCATGACTTCCGGGTGCTGGTGGTGGGCGGCAGCGCGCGAGCGGCGATGGTGCGGCGGGGCACCAGCTGGCTCAATAACGTGGCGCAAGGGGCTAAATGCGAAAAAGCACCGCCGGATGAGATCTTGCAAAGGCTGGCACAGGATGCGGCGTGCGCCGTGGGTATGGATTATGCCGGTGTGGATCTTATGCGTGACGTGGACGGCGAGCCTTATGTCATTGAAGTCAACGGCATTCCGGCTTGGCGCGGCTTGCAGGGGGTATGCCGAGACAACCTGGCACAATATTTGGTGGATGATCTGCTGGCTCGCAAACTGCCGCAAGCGGGTGTGAAGATGGTATGCTAAATACAATCTCGCGTGAGCAGCTGGCGCAGGCATTGAAGGGCGCATGCCTTGCGGAAATCCGCGCGCCGAAGCCCGGCAATGTAAGCATATACAGCGCCGGCCACCATATGACCGCGCTGCAGTTTGCCGCGAGCGCTGATGCCATCTTGGCGCCGTTAACTGATTCCTGCGCCAGCGTGGGCGAGCGCATTCTACGTTCGGTTCAAGAGACGCAAAAGGCGGTGGGCTGCAACACCAATCTTGGAATCGTGCTTCTCGCCGCACCGCTAGTGTGCGCGGTTCAGCAGCACGACGCTCGCGAATTGCGACCCGCTTTGCGCGGGGTACTGGCGCAGCTTACGCAGCGCGATGCGGAGCTCGCCTATGAAGCGATTCGCCTCGCGAATCCGGCCGGGCTTGGGACTAGCCCGCGCCATGATGTGAGCGAGACACCGCAGGTGACACTGCTTGCGGCTATGCAGGAGGCGCAAGGTCGGGACAGCATCGCGCGCCAATACGCGAACGCATTTGCAGACGTTTTCGACGTGGGTGTGCCAAATGCGCGTCAAGCATTTGCCCGTTTCGCGAGTGACGAATGGGCAGTGCTCGCGGCTTATCTGGCATTACTTGCACGCTTTCCCGACAGCCACGTGGCGCGCAAGTTCGGCATTGAGTTGGCACGCGAGGTCAGTTCCCGCGCCGCGATTCTGGAAAGTGCCTGGCAGGCCAGCGAATCGCCGCATGCGATGATGCCGCAATTGCTGGGTTTGGATGCAGAGCTCAAACGCGATCAAATTAATCCGGGTACAACCGCTGATTTGAGCGTCGCCAGCCTGCTTGCCCTGCGATTGCAGGATTTGTTGGTCGGAAGCTTTACCGGCGGCGAGGCGAATCACCCCTCGCACCGTAGTAAAACGAACCCTCAGCATGTCGGCGCTTAGGAGGGCGGCCGCCGCCGGGGATTCGGAGTTATGTTTCACTGTTTAAACAGCCAAACTAAGGAGAGGCAAAATGGCGAAAATTGATCGTGTACTCGTTGGAGAATCGCTGGTTGGCGAGGGCAATGAAGTGGCTCACGTAGACCTGATTATGGGACCGCGTGGCAGCTCAGTAGAACGTGCGTTCTGCAATGCGCTGACCAACAACAAGGACGGCTTTAGTACCTTGCTTGCGGTAGTAGCGCCCAACCTGCTAACCAAACCCAACACCATTCTATTTAACAAGGTGACCATCAAGGGTGCCAAGCAAGCGGTCCAGATGTTTGGGCCTGCGCAGCGCGCCGTGGCGATGGCCGTTGCGGATTGCGTGCAGGATGGAACGATTCCGTCAAATGAGGCTGACGACACTTTTATCTGTGTCGGCGTGTTCATCCACTGGTTAGCCGAGAACGACACCAAGATCTACGATTACAATTACCAGGCTACCAAGGAGGCGATTAAGCGAGCAGTGGCGGGCCAACCCAGGGCCTCTGAAGTGGTGAGCAAGAAGGGCACCGTAGCACATCCGTTCTCCCCGAAATAATCCGGATGCGCAGGTGGGCGATGGGCAGCCGATGCTGCTCATTGCGCGCTCCTGGAATCCGCGCCCGCGGTCAATGCAGCCAGATCGCTGGCGCTGATGCGGCGCTGGTGCAGCGCGCTCGCAAGCAGAGCGCCGTCTGCGCCTGCGCGCGCTAAGCGCGTGAGGTCGTGCGCGCTACGCACTCCACCGGCGGCGTAAATTTTTTTTTGCGGTGCGAGCCGCCTGATCGCGGTGAACTGATTTAGATCCGGTCCGCGGAGGCGTCCGACACGTGCGAGCGTCATGACAATAACATGCTCCGGCCAAAGCTCTGGGTGGTCGAGCAAGTGCTGTTCGCCATTAAAATGGTTGTCTTTAAAATCCAGCGATAGCAGGGGGTAAATGGCGTTGGTACCGCTGCGAATAGTGGAAAGCAGCGCTGCTTCAGGAATCGATTCACTGCCGATTACTGCGTGCCCGATTCCGCGTTCCTGCCATCCCGTAAAGGCTGCAGCGTCCGCTATTCCGGAGTCCACCCAAAGCTCAAGCTGCGGAAAACGCTTATGGAGATTTTCGATTACCTCAACGTTGCCGCCGTTCTTTTGGATCGCATCAATGTCGGCAATATAAAGCACGCGAAACGGACACAGTTCGAGTAGCGCGCAGGTAATGTCGAGCGCGCTGCTGCCGGCGCATAATCCGGATTCAATGGGACGATATTGATGGCGCTCACCTCCAAGCGCGTGTACCACTCGGCCCTGCATCAGATCCAGAACTGGAATAATTTTCATCGCCTGATTAACCTTGCAGACGACGAAGCAAAGAGATGCATATGATTAATATTGAGTCCGGTTCCAAAAGATTTTGCGCGCGCCCCCGCGCTTCTGCGGGCGGATAATTCGTTTCAAATGCGCATCTTCGTATACGAGCATATTACCGGCGGCGGGCTGCTTGACCAAGCGCTGCCGGTTTCGCTTGCACACGAAGGCGATATCATGCTTAACGCGTTATTGCGCGATCTCGTCGATATACCCGGAATGGAAATAATCACCATGCGCGATCCACGCCTTTCCGCATTGGATTTCCGGATCACTGCGCACACTCCACGAACAGCCGAGCAAACGGCACGGATTATGGAGCGGTGCATCGATATTGCAGATGCCGTATGGCCAATCGCGCCGGAGAGCGGAGGGGTGCTTGAGCGCATCCATCGAAGCGTGCTTAACCGGGGACGCAGGTTATTGGGCAGCCATCCGGACGCGGTGCACCTTGCCGCGAGCAAGCGCGCGACTTCATGCCATCTTGAGAGCGCAGGAATCGCGGCGGTGCCGACTTACTCGCCGGCGCAAGCCGTATTGCACGACGCAGTAGGACAGTGGGTTGTGAAACCCGATGACGGCGCAGGCTGCGGGGACACGTTCTTGTTCCAGAATCTCGTGACGGCGCAGGAATGGCTTAAAGCGAGACCGGACAATTACGTATTGCAACCGTTTATTCCCGGAAGCGCACTGAGCCTTTGCGCACTGTGCCGCGCAGGCGAGGCTCTTCTTTTAAGCTGCAATCATCAGCGCATTGCCGTACGCAACGGTCGATTCCATTTTCTCGGCAGCGTGGTCAATGCCTTGATTGACGTAGACGGCGCATTTGCAGCTTTGGCAGACCGCGTTGCGGCGGCGATTCCTGGGTTGTGGGGCTACGTCGGCATAGATCTTGTGCAATGCGGTTCCCGGCACGTAGTGATGGAAGTGAACCCGCGGCTCACTACGTCCTACGCAGGTTTGCGGCAGGCGCTGGGCCGCAATCCTGCGGCGCTGGTGATGAATCTTATGGACGATGCCAAACCTTTTCGCGTGCCGAAATTCGCGCGGCGGCGAATTGAGATCGATGTCGAGGGTATGTATGCATGATTGCACAGTCGGATGGGATCTAGGGGGTGCGCATCTCAAAGTCGCGCTGGTGGACAGCGGCGGACGCGTATGCAACGCCATGCAGCTGCCTTGTCCGCTCTGGCAAGGCTTGCAGCACTTGGATAGTGCCGTGGCTCAGGCGCTGAAAAACTTTGGTCGCGCCGGGGCGCTGCACGCGCTCACTATGACTGGAGAACTTGCGGATATTTTTCCCAATCGCGTTGCAGGCGTGACCACGCTGGTGGAGGCGATGCACGCCAAGTTGCCGCATGCGAACCTGATGGTGTTTGCCGGACGCAGCGGTTTTGTCGGCGTAGCTCAAGCCAAGAATTACGCCGGCGACGTGGCTTCGGCGAACTGGTTTGCGACCGCCGAACTGGTGGCCAAGCACGTAAGGCACGGGTTATTGATTGACATCGGCAGCACCACCACCGATCTGGTTTTGCTGAATTCCGGCGCAGTGCACGCCCGGGGATGGAACGACCAGCAGCGCATGGTGTTTGATGAGCTCATTTACACGGGAGTGGTGCGTACGCCGGTGATGGCGATCGCGTCCTGCGCGCCGTTCGCGGGAGAATGGCAGGGGTTAATGGCCGAGCAGTTTGCAACTATGGCGGATATTTACCGGCTGACCGGAGATCTGCCGGACGGGGCGGATCAGTTGCCGGCTGCCGATGGGGGCGGCAAATCCATGCAGGACAGCGCTCGCCGCCTGGCGCGCATGCTGGGCAGGGACCTCGAGTCTTCGCCTATATCAAGCTGGCAGCGCGTCGCCGGTTATATCGCTGACCTTCAACAAAATCGTTTGCACCAGGCTTGCTCAAGATTGTTTTCGCTGGGGATAGCGGGCGATGAGGCGCCGCTTATCGGAACAGGTTTCGGCCGCTTCTTGGTGAAAAGGCTTGCTTCCCGCTTTGCGCGGCCTTATTTGGATTTTTCCGGGCTGGTGGCATCGTCGCTCAACGATCGCTTGTGGATTGATGCGTGCGCGTCTGCGGTTGCAGTCGCTGCGCTGGCGCAAAGCAGAGTCCAGGAATAAAATCCTAGCATGCCACGGCTGACTGAATTGCCCTATCATGAGGACAGCGCGCGGCTGTTTGAAGCGATCGCTGACCAGCCTTGGGCGGCGTTCCTGGACAGCGGCACGCGTTTTGGCTCGCAGGCACGCTACGATATTTTAGTGGCGGAGCCATATGCCACCCTGGTTACCCGCGGCAAGGTCACCGAAATACGCCGCCATGGCGTAAGCGAGCTTTCCCCCGAAGACCCATTCGCCCTGCTAAGGCGCTACTTGGGACCCATGGAGGAAAGCCATTGCGCCTTGCCTTTCACCGGCGGAGCGCTTGGATATTTCGGATACGATCTGGCGCGCCGACTGGAGACGCTGCCGGCGCTTGCCGACGACGCGGATAGACTGCCGGAAATGGCTGTCGGCATTTATGACTGGGCGCTGGTGGTGGATCATCACTCGCGCCGCAGCTACCTGGCAAGCGGGGAACGCGAGCCGGAAACGCGCGAAAAATGGAATGAATTGGTGGCTTGTTTCAGTCAACCCGCGCAAGAGCGATTTCGGGCACCGTTTCGCATAACCAGCAAAATCGCCTCCAACCTGACCCCGGAGCATTATGCGCGCGCATTTAAGCGTGTTCACGACTACATCCGCGCTGGCGATTGTTACCAAGTGAATCTCGCGCAAAGGTTTTCCGCAACTGCGGTGGGCGACCCGTGGTTGGCTTATCAGGCGCTGCGCATCCTCAATCCGGCACCGTTTTCCGCTTACCTCAACACCCCATATGCGCAGATCCTGAGCACTTCGCCTGAGCGTTTTCTCAAACTCAGGGATCGCCAGGTTGAGACCAAGCCGATCAAGGGCACTCGACCGCGCGCGGGCCACCCGCGTCTGGACGCGGCGCTTGCCGAGGCGCTGCGCGAAAGCGAAAAAGATCGCGCGGAAAACCTGATGATTGTCGATTTGCTAAGAAACGACCTTGGTAAATCATGCGAGATCGGCTCAGTGAAAGTGCCGAAGCTGTTTGAGGTCGAGGGCTTCGCAACGGTCCACCATCTAGTGAGTACTGTAACCGGCAAGCTTGCTCGCGACAAAAGCGCGCTGGATTTATTGCGCGGCTGCTTTCCTGGCGGCTCGATTACCGGCGCACCCAAACTGCGCGCGATGCAGATTATTGAAGAACTCGAGCCGCACCGGCGCGGTGTGTATTGCGGTGCCATTGGCTATGTCGGTTACGATGGCGGCATGGACAGCAGCATCGTCATCCGGACCCTGGTGTATTCCGCCGGCACGATACGCTTCTGGGCTGGCGGCGGAATTGTCGTTGATTCGCGCATGGAAGACGAATACCAGGAGACTTACGACAAAGCAGCAGCCATGATGAGGTTGCTCGAGCACAATTTAATGGCCGATGTGGGTCGTTAAGCTTGGCGGCAGTCTGGCCAATTATCCTGAAGATTTGAAGCGCTGGCTCGAAATGCTCGCTGAAATGGGCCGGGGCCGCGTGGTGATTGTCCCAGGAGGCAGCTTTTTCGCCGATTGGGTGCGCGAAGCTCAGAAAAAATGGGGCTTCGACGATACCGCGGCCCACGCCATGGGGCTGAGGGCCATGGAGCAGTACGGCCTCATGCTTTGCGGTTTGCAAAAAGGTTTCGGTCTTGCCCGCACCGAAACCGAAATTCGCGACCTATTGCGTGACAACCAAGTGCCGGTCTGGCTGCCTGTACAAACCCTCGCTTCCGAAGACGTGGCTCCAAGCTGGGACGTGACCTCGGACAGCCTTGCCGCTTGGCTGGCGCGCCGCCTCAAAGCCGAACGCTTGGTGCTGGTCAAATCCTGTTCATTGCATAAGGGGGAAGCAGACATCGCGGAAATTTCAGCACAAGGCATTGTGGATGCCGCTTTCCCGGGTTTTGTTGATGTCGCGGCTTTCGATGTGCAACTGGTCGGCCGAGAGGATTACGCCTGGGTCTGTTCGCTTTTGGCAACTGCCGGAGCAGGAATCGGCGGTTCGCGTCAGTAACCTAATAAATCTGTATTAGCGAATGCGCAGTTGCGCGGGCAAATTGAGGCCGGCAAAAATAAACCTTCAAATAATTTCTGCAGGAGGAGGAGCCATGCGCGCGCTAATTCACATCAATTACTTGGCTGTATTCGTACCCAAGACTTGGCCCGCCTTTCCCATATGACACTCTGACAGGCGCGCCGGGTGGTCGAAAATATGAATTTTCATTGAAGCGCTCTGGTTATCGGGCAATAACCGTATTTGGGTCTTTCGCCCGGCAGGAAATTGCATGACGCATCGCCGAGAGCCGGGAGGAATCCAAAGACTGGTTTCTTTGGTTTCCCGCACACAGCGCGCCACGAAATCCAAGATAGTCCGGTCCAAGTTCGATTAAATAGGGCACGTCGTCCAGCTGCAGCGAGCCGGCAAGACCCGCCATCAGCCCCAAGGCTTGCGCACGCTGTACGAATTCCCGCAATGCTGCGGCAGCCATCTGGCCGCGAAGACCGCCGTTGACCTTGTTGGCGGTGTCAAGCATGGCACCCGCAAAGCCGGCCTTGGCAAGATCGGCAAGCAGGCCAAAGTCGCAACTGCGGTCGGCAAAAAGCACGGCGATTAGCCGCGTATTTCCTGCAAGAGCGGCGATACAATTCTTGTCGGCATCGAAAAAACCGACTTTAATGAAATCCACCCCGGTGGCGGCCATTCGCGCAGCGGCGTCGCGCAAAATTTGCGGCTGCATCGGCAAATTCCCCAAGGTTGCGCTGACCGTGCAGCGTCGATCCACCATCTTTACCGCACGCGCCACGGTAGCCAGAGGCAACGCACCGAGCATGCCGGCCTCGGGATCCTTTAAATCAACGACGTCAGCGCCGCAGGCGAGCGCGAGACGTGCTTCAGTCAATGATCTTACGCTTGCGAGCAGTCGGGTCATGCGGTGTGTTTTTGCGCCAAAAGCGTGCGGTGCGCGTTGATTTTTTCCAACAACCAGCCCCATGCTTCGCGTTCTGCGGGACCGGCGGTTTTTTCAATTGCAATGGCGAGGTATTTCACTTCGCTTTCGATCTTGTCCCACGGTAGCATTTGCAAACGACTCACCAGGATTGCCGCCTCCAGCACCGCCGCCTGTGCGCGGTTAAAGCCGCGGAATGGTAAGTGGTTGACGCGATGTACCACCTGGCAATAGAGCCGTGGGCGTAACTCGTCCTCGTCCATGTGGTCGAGTTTCAGTTCACAGTGTGCAAGCGCCGATTCGAGCCGCACGCAGGGCACTTTGTCCGCGGGTACAGTGGGCCAGTCACGACGGTCCGTAAGGCAGCCGGCGAATACGCGCACATCGTCGCAACAATTGACCACTGCGCAGTTGCTCTCGAGGACATTATCCAGGGTGGTGGACGGGCGAAACGGCGCGAGTAGGATCATACCGCGGTCTTCGCGAATGCCCATGGGCGCGATGTGAACGCGGCCGTCATTGGCCCTGGTGGAAACTATTGTTTCAAAAATCATATCGGGCCTGAACCCTCCAGTAAATTCTGCCTATTTGTTTTTTGCTTTTTTCTTCACCACTTCAAGCGTCGTGCCCGGTGCACGATGCTGCGTCAAATCCTCTGGCTTGCGCTCAACTGCGCAGCCCCAATCCAGTTCCTCATCCTGATTGTAACGCTTGGCCAATTGCCAGGCGACTTGCGCGCGCGCCAGCTCCACCCCGAGATAGAAAGCGTGCGCGGCATCGTTCTTCAGATCGAGATGGGGAAACAAGGCAAACGGATCGGTGGCAATATGTAGGCCATCGCGGTTGTAAATGTGAATGCCTTGTTCGCTGACTTGAATTCTGTAGCTCGGATCCTTGATAGTGCCTGCCAGCTCGGCGATCTCTTCCGCGCTGTCCGGAAAAGGTTTGCGTGCATGGACGGTAAGCAGTTGCGAGGAGAAATCGCGCGGCAGGCTCGACGCTTCCCGCGCCGCGTACATAATACGTCGCGCCACGTCCGCTTCGCGTACCGCACGCCGCGCATGCGGGCTTACTTGGGTCGTGAGAACGTTGGTGACACGCAATTCCGATATGATGCCCATGAGCAGCGCGTTAATCCCCGTAGTGTCGGCATCGGTCAATTCCGTCAGATTACCGATCCCCATCATGATCTCGGCTTCCGGATGCCGCCGCCTCAGCTCGTAATACCGCGCCAGCGAGTCGACAAATCCGGTGTGTATCGGGTCCAACACCGAGTCGGCAATAAACCGGCGGCCGCGCGCCGCCATTTTTTTCATCGCTCGCTCAAGCGACGCGATATCGCCGGGCAAGTCAGGAATCAGCACCGGAGTTGACTCAACTTCCTCCGCAACCCATAAGGTATTTTCCTTAAGGCTTAACAGATAATCCGCTCCGGCTTTGCCGCCGCGCAGCAGTTCTTCCGGTTCGATCGAATCCACACTGATTTCATATCCCGACGACTTCAGTGTGAGAACCGCTTCTTCGAGATGGGGAAACGGTGTTTCCGGTAGGCAGCCGAGGTCAATCACATCTGCACCATCGTTACGGTAGCTTTTCGCACACCGCAGAATCTGTTCGATGTTTAGTTGAGGCGCGTCAACGATTTCGGCGAATATGCGCACATCGTAACGGCTCAGGTCTTTGTTTGCGTCACGCCTGCCGAAGTACTGCGGCAGGTCTTTCAATTCATCGGGCCCGCGCACCACGGGCACGCCGTAGTGTTCTGAAATGGCTTCAAGATTACCGCGGCAGCGGCCGGGCACCATGATACGAGTGCTGTTGCCGGCCGTGGGCAGGCGTCGCATGATCAAATCGGCGGTCATCAGGCCCGCTACACTGATGCCGATGTTCAATACCTGGTAAGTGAATTCGCCGGGCTGCATTTGGCTGAGTACCCGATTGAGGCTTTTTTCGGCCAGCCTGCCGGTGAGAAATAAGATGTGTTCGGACATACGCTTAATATACACCTGGGGCGGGGACCGGCGATTTCAGCTCTATATGCCCAGCGCCTTCATGCGCGCGCTAACCGCGTCGCGCAACTCTTCGATGCGCATAACCACTGTGACATTTTCAAAGCTTTTCAGTTTTTCCGTGTTGTCGAGATCAATTTTGCGCGGGTATAGCGTCACCCACTCCTTTGGCGCTTCAGTGGTTACCACCGGCTCGGTATCGCAAGCAAAGACGATGCTGTGTACTCGACACTTTCCGGCTTGCGCGAAAATGTTGGTAACCAGGCTGTCTGAAATGCCGCAAACGCATTTGGCGACCGTGTTGGACGTAGCGGGAGCGATGACCACGGTATGGTAATGCCCGTAGTAGAACAAACCTACCGGCGCAGCACTTGCGGTGTTGTCCCGGAATACGCGAAAGCGCG
Source organism: Burkholderiales bacterium (assembly GCA_035518095.1). NCBI lineage: Bacteria > Pseudomonadati > Pseudomonadota > Betaproteobacteria > Burkholderiales > Burkholderiales bacterium. Next base: position 43,462 of record DATIXX010000020.1, read on the forward strand.
CGCGCAGTTCCTTCAAATTGTGAGCGTACATGTGCACAACCTCGGCCGCTGCTTTCGACAGATATAGGTCGACGTGCGGCAACTCAAGCGCGATGTTCAGTGATTCCCTGAGGAAATGTCCGGAGCCGGTTAGTGCCCAGGCGAGGCGGGGCTTGTGATCGCGCACGCTAGAACCTGTCTCTAGCGAAGGGTATCTTTATTTGGGTCTTTAATATTCAGCCGCTGCATTTTTCGGTACAGGGTATTGCGGCTGACCTTAAGTTGCCGCGCCACATTCGTGATGTTCCAATGGTGGCTTTCCAATTCGCGACACAGTGCGCCCCTCTCTGCAGACTCCAGAGGATTGAGCGCTGCCATCGTATCGTTGCGGATATCGCGCGCTGGCTCCCGGCCGCCGCCGATTTCCTGAGGTAGGTCCTTGATGGCGATGGTGTCGTCTTCGCGTAGCGCAAGCACGGTGCGCAGTACATTGCGCAACTGGCGGATATTGCCGGGCCAGCGATAACGTTCCAACGCCGCCAGGGCCTGCTCGTCAATTTCAACTTTACGGCTCTCGGTATTTTCTGTTGCCAGAATATTTTTTATTAGGCTGCGCTTATCGGCGCGCTCGCGCAGCGGGGGCAAGGAAACACTGAGTCCGTTGAGGCGGTAATACAGATCCTGGCGGAACTCTCCCTTAAGTATTTTTTCAGTAAGATTGCAATGCGTGGCGCTGATCAGTTTGATATCCACTTTTACCGGGAGCTCGCTGCCGAGAGGCAGGACCTCGCGTTCTTCGAGCACGCGCAGCAGCCGCGCCTGAAGCTGGATCGGCATATCTCCGATTTCGTCCAGGAACAATGTGCCCCCGTTCGCCTGAAAAATTTTTCCTCTCTGGCCTTCCCTGCTTGCGCCGGTGAACGCTCCGGCCTTGTACCCAAACAATTCGGACTCGATCAGCGTTTCCGGAATGGACGCACAATTGATAGCCACGAACGGCTTATCGGCGCGGCTGCTCGAATAGTGCAGGGCTTTGGCGAACATTTCCTTACCTGTGCCGGTTTCTCCATAAATAAGCACCGCCACTTCACGGCTCAGCACGCGCTTGGCCGCACCGATATTGCGCTGCATTAATGGATCGCCAAACTCCAGCTCATCAAGCGGTGAGGTCCCGGCTGCAGGAGGGGTGTTTAAGCCTTTCCGGTACCCGCGCGGCGCGGCCGGAACCGGCTTGACGCCTTCGGGCTGTTGTGCAACCGCGAAATAGCGGCCGCCGTGTCGCGCTTCGAAGATCGGCATCGGGCGGAATGAATTGCGCGAGGAAAGCTCAAGCGAGGATTGCAGTGTTGTATTGAACAATTCGCCAATGTCCTTGCCGCAAACATCGCGCGGCACCGAATATCCGAGCTGAAATAAAGCGCTGTGATTCGCCGCCATCACGCGGCCGTCCCCTGCAAAAGCGATCGCGCCCTCGCCCAGGGTGCCCACAAATTCAGGTCGGCTGTGGAAGCGCACGATGAATTCCCTGCTGAAATTCGAAAGAAAAACCCGGTTCTCTATCATTTGCGCCGACATGTTGACCAGTACCAGGGTGTGCTGCTGTGCCAGCCGAGATTCCCCCGAAGCATCCAATACGGCAAGCAGCTTTCCCTCGTGGTCGAAAATCGGCGCGGCGGAGCAGGTAAGCCCGATATTGCGCGCCAGGAAATGTTCCCGGTGATGAATGATCAGCGGTTTTTTTTCGATCAGGCAGGTGCCCATTCCATTGGTACCTTGGTATTGCTCGCTCCACACCGCGCCCAGCATCAAGCCTGTTTTTGACGCGGTAACGGTGAACTCAGGGTCACCAAAATAACTGAGCAGCACGCCGTCCACATCGGTAAGCATGATGGCGTACCGCGAGCCCGCGAGTTGCTGATAAAGATTGGACATTTCGGTCTTGGCTATAGACAGTACCTCGACGATTCGCTCCTGGCGTTCCAGCAATTCGCGCCGGTCCACGACGGCCGGGTCCCGGGGGCCTGCAGGGTCCAACCGGTAATCGTCGAGGCAACGCTTCCAGGAACGGATGACTCTGGCGTCGTCAAATTTTACCGCGCCCTTCAGGACGGAATGAATGAACTTGGCGTGCGTGGTGAGATCAGACATCTGAAGAAATAATTCTTTTTGGCTTTTGTGTTTTAAAATTGAAAATGCTGCAGCCAGTTGTGGCGCAAATTTTTTTTATAGCCAAGACGAAAGCTTGATACAGCAACTATGTGTATTATAGTGTTTTACGTTAAAACTGGCTACGTTGTGTAAGTTGTCCTTTTGCAAAGTTTTTTAATGGCATATCACGAGGAGTTGATTCGATGAAAAGGTATTTAGCTTGGCTGGCGCTGCTATTTTTGCCGGGGGCAGCGCTTGCTTACGATTACCCGACATACGACAGAGTGGCGTTCGTTTTGCAATGCGCCCAACAATATCCCGATTATCAGTATTACGGGTCCCTGTATAAGTGTTCCTGCGCGATTGACGCCATCGCCAAAAAAATGAAATACGACGATTTCGTGGAACAATTTACCGCGGCGCGGGGACAACACACTGCAGGCGAGGGCGGCGGCATTTTCCGGGATGCACCCGAGATCAAAAAAATGGCGAAACGCTACGAAGAAATCAAAGCCGAGGCTGAAAAGGAATGTCTGCTCAAGTAAGGCTTTAATGCGAAAGTTGCACAGATTTGGCCAAGGAGCATAGTTGTTTGCGGTCGCGGGCTTCGCGTCACGGGCGCTGCTATTTTAAGCTGTAAAAAACGGCGCTTTCAGCAATAGACCGTTACGAGAACTTTAGCGATCCAGGGCCCAGCTTCACTCATGATTACGCCCGCCATCGGCCGGATCGCTGAATATCCATGAGATAAACTGCATACATTGAGTCCGGCACATCAACCCATGCTGCGCGGAGGATGGAGGTAATGCAGTACGGGAGGCAATTTTCCTGCAGCTCCCTCAACCCGCCAATCCCAGATCCAGCAGCTTAACTTCCCGCGGCGGTCACGCCGGGTTCCACATGGATGGAGCTGTTGAATTTGAGATCATTTGAATCAATGACCTCGGCTTTCAGATCGCCGGATGTGCGCGGAGTGAAATAAAAGCGGAAGTTCGGGTTTTCGCTGATGGAAAAATCCACGTCAGCCGAGAGTATCAACTTGCCGTTGTAAGTAACGTCTACCTTTTTCACATAACGCGCGGGAATGTAGAGACGCGTCAACTGATCCATTTGTAGCCCCGAGTTATTGGGATGGCTGATCATGAGCTGAGCGAGATTCGGATGATCGAGCGCAACTTTATTGTCAACGCGGAATTTCATTTTGCCGAGCCGGGCCAGTGCTGCCTCTTGATCTTTTCCTGCCGGTGCCGAGCAGCCGCCGGACGCTTTTACATAGCGCGTTGCCATGTATAGCTTGCCATCGCTCGTTTCGGCGATTGCCCGTACGTAGGTGTATTGTTCGATTCTCACCCGCGTGTCGATGTCCGCGCGCCCGCTATCCGGAGTGAGGTGAAATACTGCAGCAATTGGCGAGGGGTTCTGGTCGATAATCAGATAAATCTTTTGCACATACCTTTGCGATGTCTGCGGGATTCCGGCTTTGATGGAAATCGGAACCGTGGCCGCATCTTCTGCCCGCACCGGCGCTTCAAGCGTGATTATTTCGTTTCCAGACGTCTCAATCGGCCGGCCTTCGAACAGCATATTTCTTACCTTGATCCAGGTTTCGGATTTGGAGGGATCCGTAGCGGTATCGGCCGCATTGGCGTGAGCGGCGCACAAAATCGTGCTTAAAACGAGCGCAAGCCGCGTCAAAGAAATTAAACTGTTCATTTTTTGCCTTCCAAAAGCGGGTTCGGAAACACCACTGACAGTAGTATAGACGCGAACCTCAGCCCAGTCATCAGTCTTCCCATTCGAGCTCGGCATAAGCTGCCGTGACATTGCGCCGATGGAATGAATCGAACAACAGCCAGTGGTCGCGCTGCGATAATCCCACAGTATCCACGGCTTGTTGCAAGGTCTCCCCGCGCTTGATCGCAGCGCGCACTTCGCGCAGCAGATCATTCAAATAATCGGATTCCGCCTGCAGCGCCTGAGGCCAGGCCGGATCAAGCTCTCCATGTCCGGGAATGACGTGGCGCGCTTTGATTCCCCGAAGTTCCGTAAGCACACTGAGCCAGCCTTTGAGGCTGCCGTCAACGACCGGAATATGCCCGGTGAAAAGCAGATCGGCGAGCCACAGCGTCTGTGTTTTTTCGTCAAATATTGTCAAGTCGTTATCAGTATGCGCAGTAGGCCAGGCCTTGAGGACAAGCCGGCGGTTTCCGAGGTCAAGTTCCGTCGAATCCTTGACGGTCAGTGTCGGCAGGATGATTTCACTTCCTTGAGCCTCGGGCCCGACGTCGCGCAACAGCGCATGCAGATAGTTGGCGCCGCGCGCCGCCATTGCCGCAGGTAATTTGTAATGGCCGACAAACACCGGGTGATCCTGTTTGAAAGCCGCATTGCCGAAAATATGATCAGGATGCATGTGCGTGTTGATGACATAGCATATCGGCAGAGGGGTTCTGCTTAATACCGCCTGGCGCAATCTGCGTCCAATTACAATGCTACCGCCAGTGTCGATAACCGCAACGCATTTATCTCCAACGATAAAGCCGATGTTGGCGATATCCCCCAGATTTCGCGGCGAGCTTTCCTCTTGCGCGCCGGTGTGTACATAAATTCCGGGCGCGATCTCGCTGATGGCGAAATCATCGGCCCGGGCCTTGACTGAAGCAAAAGCCAGAAATAAGCATAACAGTATGCGCAAAGACGGAAATACCATTTCTGCTACTATTACACAAATTGTCGTTAAGTAAAAAATCCGATGAAGGTCCACTCGAACCCTGAATCATCCCCGCACCGCATCGTGATTGTCGGTGGCGGCGCGGGCGGACTGGAACTCGCCACAGAGCTCGGCGATTCGCTGGGTAAAAAACTCCGCGCCCAGATCACGCTCATTGACAAAATGCGCACGCATTTGTGGAAGCCCTTGCTTCACGAAGTGGCGGCGGGCAGCATGGACCTCGATACCAATAAACTCGAGTATCTGGCGCAGGCACACTGGCATAATTTCCAGTTTCGTCTCGGAAGCATGGATGGGATAAGCCGCGCGCAACGGCAGGTCTTTGTCGCGCCCACTTTTGATGACCAGGGCGAGGAGCTTATTCCGCGACATGTCATTGCGTATGACACGCTGGTGATCGCGGTGGGGAGCACCACCAATGACTACGGCACGCCGGGAGCGGCACAATACGCAATCGCATTGGATACGCCGGAGCAGGCCGAGCACTTCCGCCGGCGGCTGATCAATGCTTGCATCCGTGCCAACTTTCAGACTGTGCCGCTGCGCCCGGAGCAATTGCAAGTAGCGATTATCGGTGGCGGCGCCACGGGAGTGGAACTTGCCGCTCATTTACATAACACCACCCGCGAACTGATCGCTTACGGACTGGATAGAATAAACCCGGAAAAAGATATCAAGGTTTCCATCATCGAGGCTGCGGAGCGCATATTGCCGATGTTGCCCGAGCGCTTGTCAAAAGCAGCGGAACATCAGCTTAAGCCCCTCGGCGTACACGTCTATGCGGGCGAGCGGGTGACTCAGGTTTCGGCAAACGCGGTGCAAACGCAAAACGGCAGGACGATTCCGGCAGAACTCATCGTTTGGGCGGCTGGCATTAAGGCGCCGGATTTCCTGAGAAACCTGGACGGGTTGGAAACGAACAGGTTAAACCAATTGATGGTGCGGCCCACGCTGCAGACCACGCGCGACGCAAATATTTTTGCCTTCGGAGATTGCGCTTCGTGCCCGTGGCCTGAAAGGAACAGCAGCGTGCCGCCACGCGCTCAAGCCGCGCACCAGCAGGCTTCATTTCTGGTGAAGGCCATCAAATACCGATTGCGTGGGCACAGCTTGCCTGCCTACCGCTATCGAGATTTTGGTTCGCTGGTATCGCTGGGAAAATACAGCACCATCGGCAGTTTGATGGGCGCGCTTACCGGCGGTACTCTTTTTCTCGAAGGTTATTTCGCGCGGCTGATGTATGTCTCGCTCTACAAGATGCATCTTTACGAGCTGCACGGCTTTTGGAAGGTTTTTTTGGATACGTTGGCGCGGCTGATTACGCGGCGCACTGAGCCGCCGGTCAAGCTGCATTAATCTTCAGAAAATCGCCCGGCGCGGTTACGCGCATGCAAGTCGGCGAATTGAGCCACAGTGAACCACTACTCGTCGTACTTGACATACTTAAACCGCTGATCCTCATTCGGCGTACCTTCCAGAGCGCCACCCTCCTTGCCGGGTTGCCACTGGATCACGCTTTCGATTTTCTTGGCGAGTTCGAAATCCTTATCGGTGATACCTTTGGCTGCGTGATTCATGAGCTTAACGATCACGAATGCGTAGGAAACCGTAAGGTCGGGGTGGTGCCACGCGGCCTCGGCGAGATGTCCAACGGTGTTTACCACCATGAGCGTGCCCTTCCAACTCCCGGTACGGTATTTCCTGCGGATCCATCCGTCCTCGTAATACCAGTGTGGCAGCTCCTTTTCCAGCCGTGCCTTGATTTCCGGCTCAGAATATACGCGGGTTTGCTTTTCTGCCTGCATGTCAACCTCATGTCTAATTTAACATAAACCGGAAGTTCGCCTATTAATTATTTGCGCTATTCAAAATCCTTTAGCTGGATTTGCATCTAATGGCTTTTCATTTCTGACACAAGATGTTAACTAGTTTAATTGAAGGATTCATTTATGACACAAAATGCAAATTCATATTGATCAATTAATATGTTGTAAATTAACAACAAAAACCGGTTCTGTTGTGCTCATAAATTGCAATTTGATTCGGGCATATTCTGTGCTATAGTGCGTGAAGGTAATGCACCTCGTTACCTTCCCCTAAAGTAAACTCTTGTGACGAACAATTTTTTGCTGTTCGTCATTTAGGGGCCGTGGTGAAAAATAGTTTTTCTCTCTTAAAGATTCTTTGAAGGAGGAAGTTGATATGACGATTAAATCGCAATTGAAGCACCTGCCATGGGTGCTGGCTGCGCTGGCAATATCAGGTTTGGCGTTCGCCGGTTCCGATTCCGACTTGGAAAAGCTCATGAACAATCCCAGCAACTGGGCTCATCCAAGCGGCAATTTTTATCTTTGGCGGTATAGCAAACTGAACCAAATCAACAAAGAAAACGTGGGCAGGATGAAAGTGGCTTGGACCTTCTCCACCGGGGTATTGCGTGGGCATGAAGGCGGGCCGCTGGTGATTGGCGACACGCTGTATATCCATTCGGCGTTTCCCAACAAAGTGTTTGCAATTAACCTGGCTGACCAAACCATCAAGTGGAAGTACGTGCCCACCCAAGATCCCAGCGTGATTCCCGTAATGTGTTGCGACACGGTAAATCGCGGCTTGGCCTATGGCGAAGGCAAGATCCTCCTGCAGCAAGCGGATACCACTTTGGTGGCGCTGGATGCTAATAGTGGCGAAGTAGTCTGGTCAGTGAAGAACGGCAATCCCAAGATCGGCGAAACCAACACCAACGCGCCGTTTGTCATGAAAGACAAGGTGATGACCGGCATCAGCGGTGGTGAGTTTGGTGTGCTGGGCCGTGTTACTGCCTATAACCTCAGCGACGGCAAAAAGGTGTGGAGTTGCAATAGCTCGGGACCGGATGACACGATCTGCGTGGACCCGAACAATACCATGACCTGGACCGACGGCAAGATGGCGCCGGTTGGCCCCGATTCTTCGCTGAAGACCTGGCAAGGCGATCAGTGGAAAATCGGTGGCGGCACGACTTGGGGCTGGTATGGCTATGATCCTGCCTTGGGCCAGATGTTCTACGGTTCGGGCAACCCGAGCACTTGGAATCCGCATCAACGTCCCGGTGACAACAAGTGGTCCATGACGATCTGGTCGCGCAATGTTGATACCGGAATGGCTAAGTGGGTCTACCAAATGACGCCGCACGACGAGTGGGATTACGACGGTATCAACGAGATGATCCTGGCTGACATCCCGGTGCATGGGAAACACACCAAGGCATTGGTGCACTTCGACCGCAACGGCTTCGGCTACACGCTTGACCGCGTGACCGGTGCCCTGCTGGTGGCTCAAAAATATGACCCGGCGGTGAACTGGGCGACGCACGTTGACATGAAGACCGGCCGTCCGCAAGTGGTTGCGAAGTACAGCACGGATCAAAACGGTCCCGATGTCGACACCAAAGGCGTGTGCCCGGCGGCACTGGGCACTAAAGACGAGCAACCCGCTTCATTCGACCCGCAAACCGGCCTGTTTTATGTGCCCACGAACCACGTGTGCATGAACTACGAGCCGTTCAAGGTTGAATATACCGCAGGCCAGCCGTATGTAGGGGCAACGCTGTCGATGTTCCCCGCACCCGGCGAACATGGCGATATGGGCAACTTCATCGCTTGGGATGCGGGTACGGGCAAGATCGTTCAATCCCACGGGGAGAGATTCTCGGTGTGGAGCGGCGTTCTGACCACCGCGGGTGGAATTGCCTGCTACGGCACGCTCGAGGGCTACCTGAAGTGCGTGGATGCTAGGAACATCAACAAAGAACTGTACAAGTTCAAAACTCCGTCCGGCATCATCGGCAACGTCAATACCTGGGAATATAAAGGCAAGCAGTACATCGGTGTGCTATCCGGCATCGGTGGCTGGGCCGGCATTGGTTTGGCGGCCGGTCTGACGAAAGACACTGACGGCCTCGGTGCCGTGGGTGGCTACAAGGATCTCTCCAGGTACACAGATCTGGGCGGCACGCTGACCGTGTTCTCGCTATAGAGAACGAGGTCGTTTGGCAATTTAGTTGAACCGAATAACTGGCATCTTGACTAAAGTTGAGATGCCAGTTTTTTTGTTGCCGCGCGATGCCCAACTGAAAAGGTATTTCGCATGAAATTTAAAATTGTGCTTTTGGCGGCTCTTCTGCTGACAAGCGTTGTGGTCTTTGCAGATGACAAGCCGCTGTATACCGTAGCGGACGGCAATAAGGTTGACGCGAATACCCTCGCAGGGTGGAAAACTTGGCGCGCGATGGCATGCGAACGCTGCCACGGCGCGCAGCAGCAAGGACTGGTCGGGCCGTCTTTGATCGAGGGGCTGAAGAAGCTTACCAAGGAACAATTCAAGGAAACGGTGTTGAACGGCAGGCCCGGTACGGTGATGCCGCCATTCAAGGAATCCAAAATGGTTAACGACAACATCGACAATCTTTATGCGTATCTCAAAGGGCGTTCCGACGGTGCGATCAAGCCCGGTCATCTTCTTCCAATTGAAAGCAAATAGCGATATCTGTGGCAGCATCGGTCTTTCTTCACGAAAAAGTGTATTATTCACAGAAGGCAAATTAATGATTCGCATTCAAAACCTGCAGGTCTTAACATTCATATTGGCAAGCCTGGCTTGCATGATAAGCGCGCCGGCCTTCGCCGAACCACCGGGCGGTAAAGCTTTACGTGTCTGCGCAGACCCGAATAACTTGCCATTCTCCAACAGCAAACAGGAAGGTTTCGAAAACAAGATCGCGCAACTTTTCGCGAAACAACTGGGCTTGCCGCTCGAATATACCTGGTATCCGCAGCGCTTCGGGTTTTTGCGCAACACCCTGAGGGCGCGCGTCGAGGACGGCAGTTTTAAATGCGACCTGATTATGGGCGTATCAGCCAATTATCCGGAGACAGCGACCTCCATGCCGTATTACCGGTCGACATATATGATGGTATATGTCAAAGGCAAGGGACTCGACAGCGTGAAAACGCCCCAAGACCTGCTCAAGCTACCCAACCTCCGTTCGCTCAAATTCGGCGTGTTTGGCCGCACTCCGGCGGCGGATTGGGTGCTCAAGTACAACCTTATGGAGCAGGTAGTGCCTTACCAATTGCAGACCGGAGACATCGCGGATTACACGGGTAAGGTTATTTTTGACGACCTGCTGCCCGGCAAGGTCAACGTGCTGTTCATTTGGGGGCCGATAGCGGGTTACTTTGCCAAACAACATCCTGAGCTCGTCCTCGTTTCCATGCAGTCGGAAAATGGTCAAGTGTACCAAGGCCGTAACGTCGCTTTTGACTACGCCATCGCCATGGGTATGCGCCAACCGGACAAGGAATGGAAAGAAGAAGTCAACAAGCTGATAGAAAAAAATCGCGACCAGATTAATGCGATTCTCGACGAGTACGGTGTGCCTTTAGTCAAGGAGCAGTAACGAGGCTAGCGCCCGAAATGGCTGAAAAAAAATTCGCGACCCTTGCCCTTTTTGCGCCATTGCTATTATTTCCGCTGCCTGGCGCCGCCGCGATGGATTTTGAGTTTTACGCCAAAATTGCCTCCACAGTAGTGAAAATCGAAGCAGCGAACCCCGATGGCAGCACTTCGGTTGGTTCTGCCGTAGTGGTCGGCCCGAACCGGTTGGTTACCAATTGTCATGTAACCCGGAACGCCACCACAATCGCGGTGATTAAATCCGGACAGCGCTGGTCCGCGCAAAAACAGCTGAGCGATGTGCAGCATGATTTGTGTCTGCTTTATGTTCCGGGAGCCACGGTGCCGGTGGCCCGGTTTGCGAACGACGAGCTCAAAGTAGGACAGCTTGTGTACGCAATCGGTTACGTCAACGGACTGGGCCCGCGCATGACCAGCGGCCAGGTCCGGGCGCTGTATAACTATGACGGCGGCAAAGTCATACAAAGCACAACTCAATTCAGGTTTGGCGCCAGCGGCGGCGGACTGTTTGACGAGCAAGGCAGGCTGGTCGGGGTCGTGACCTTCATTTCGCGGCTCGATCAGAGCTACGATTTTTCGCTGCCGGTGAGCTGGGTAACGCACCGGATGGCGATGGACAAGTTGCAGAACGTGGCGCCGTTGCCCGAGGAATTTGCGTTCTGGCAACAACCGTATGAGCGCGAGCCGTTCTTTTTGCAGGCAGCGGCTCTGGAAGCAAGCAAAAAGTGGAACCAAATGCTGGAACTTGCGCAAAGATGGTCGGCCGCCGAGAGCGGCAACTCAAATTCCTGGCTGGCTTTAGGTAAAGCCCACCAGCAACTGCAGCAATATGACCAAGCCGTTGCAGCCTACCGCAAAGCCATCGCACTGGAGCGCGATTATCCGGAGGCCTGGTACAATCTCGGTTTGGTGTATCTCGACTTGGGAAAAGACCGCGAAGCCGAGGACGTGAGCAAAGTGCTGGGCGGCATGGACCAGGAGCTGGCGCAAGAGCTGTCAAAAGCACAGACTTTGCACCAGAATTCCGATAGCGCAATGTAGTTGCGCGCAAATTTTATTTTCAGTTGACGGGGGTAAGGCCTGATGCAGGCAAGACATATTTTTACGGCAGGTGCAGTGATGTTTTTTTTATTTTCGCCGGCAGCCGCGTTTGCCGATGAGAAAATTTCGGAGGCGGAAATTCTGCTTTTTGAAACCAACCACTTGAAAACGATCACCAAGCCGGAAAAATTGCACTACATTTTTATTAGAAGCGGGACATTGGAGCCAAACTTCCACGATAACGTTGAAATCTCGATTGATAAGGTCATGCCGGATGGTGGTAAGACCGTGACGACTGAATTCTTGTCCGGGTCAAACAAAGTAAATTATCCACCCATGGAGGACGTGACGGGCAACCCGGTTTTATTGTGGTTTCTGGAACGGGATATTCACGAAATGCAGCGCATCACCGGCGGCAAATCTCCGTTTTTCAGGCGTCGCATACGGCTTGCGCTGGCCGACCATGCCGAGGTGCATCCGGTTAAAATTGCCTATAACGGCAAGGAAATGGACGCGAAAGAAATCAAGATTTCGCCCTACGTCAATGACGAGGTGATGAAGGAGCGTGCCGCCACGCATATCGGCAAGTATTATCTTTTTGTTCTGTCCGAGGGGATTCCGGGCGAAATATACCAATTGCGCAGTGTGGATCCCGATAGCCGGGTGGACAAATCCGGCAAGGTATCGCCGCTGATAGAGGAAACCCTCACGTTCAGCCCGGACGAAAACCGGGCTGCGCAGTAAACCGCTTCTGAACGAGGTACAAGTGGCCATCATACAGCTTACCAAGGATAATTTTGAACAGACTATCGCCGCGAACTCGATGGTGATTGTGGATTTTTGGGCTCCATGGTGCGGACCGTGCCGCTCGTTCGCTCCGATTTTCGATGCGGCTTCCCAGAAATATCCCGAGATCATATTTGCCAAAGTGAATACCGACGAGGAACAGGAGCTCGCGTCGAAATTTCAGATTCGATCGATTCCGACATTGATGATTCTGCGCGAACAGGTCATTTTGTTCTCGCAACCGGGCGCACTTCACGCTTCAGCGCTTGAAAACATCATCAAGCAGGCACAGGCGGTGGATATGGCGCGGGTGCACGAGGAAATCAAGAAGGAGCAGCCGGTTAGCCATTAGTTCTGGGTCCGGCGCTAGCCGGAAGGCTTTCCTTTACGGTGTCGCATCACGAACGCTTCGTATCAGTGCGTGAGCGTGACGCGTACTGAGTGATGTGCAAGCGCGTTGCCAACGCCGTACCGCTTGCGGGTGCCACGGACATACCCCGTTCATGGTGTACCGAATGCGCGCTGTAAAACGGCACAATTCCGGTTCGCATCAGGCGCGGATTACATCATTTCCAGTGTCTTACTAATTAACTATGTGCTTGCTTCGAACTCGGGCTTTACGCTCACAATCTCGCGCTTCTTGCTTCATGTTTCTCATCCGGGCTTGCAGGCAACAAAATCCAATGAGGAGGTTCGAAGCCCAATAGAATTGCGCTTGTCAATAAATTTGCGCACCATCAATATTCAGCCAAAGCACACAAGCTTGCATAGGATCGACTCGGTAAATATTGCGAGGTTTTGCCATGATAGATGTAAGAAAGAGCTCTGACCGTGGTTATTTCGATCACGGTTGGCTTAAGACGTACCATACTTTTTCTTTTGCGGATTATTTCGACCGTGAGCAGATGGGCTACGGCAGCCTGCGCGTCATCAACGAAGATTATGTTAAAGCGGGGAAAGGCTTCGGAACGCATCCCCACCGCGATATGGAAATTATCACTTATATTTTAGAAGGTCAATTGGCGCATAAAGACAGCATGGGGAACGGCTCGATAATCAAGCCCGGCGACGTGCAGCGGATGAGTGCGGGAACCGGCGTAACCCACAGCGAGTTCAATGCGTCGCAAGATGCGCTTGTGCATCTTCTGCAAATATGGATTTTGCCAAAATACACCGGGTTGCAGCCGAGCTATGAGCAAAGATATTTTGACACCCAGGAAAAACGGGATAAATTGCGCTTGGTCGCGTCTCCGGACGGTCGCGACGGTTCCGTCACCATTCACCAGGATGCCTTGATGTACGCCGCGACATTGAGCCAAAACAAAGAACTGCGCCACCCGCTTGCCAACGGCCGGCGCGCGTACGTCCAAGTTGCGCGCGGCGCGCTCAAATTAAACGGTGAGCACCTTAGTGCGGGGGATGGCGCAAAAATCAGCGGTGAGAAGGCGGTGAAGGTTAATGCTGCAGCTGAAAGCGAATTGCTTTTGTTTGATCTTGAATGAGCTGATTCAATGAAAGGAGCACAGTCATGAACAAAACGTGTGAAATGACCAAGCAATATGCACCGCTCATCGGGCGCATTTTGCTGGCAGCAATATTCGTCATTTCAGGTTTCGGTAAGATCATGGCATTTCACGCGACCGCGGGTTACATGGCGAGTCGCGGGTTGCCAATTGCGGAAGTGCTTTTGGTACCCACCATAATTATTGAGTTGGGCGGGGGGCTGATGCTGCTTTTGGGGTGGAATGCGCGCTGGGCAGCGCTGGCGCTTTTCCTATTTATCATTCCCACCACGCTCATTTTTCATCCATTCTGGATTGCTGACGCGACGCAAATGCAAAACAAGGTAAACTTTCTGAAGAATCTTGCGATTATGGGCGGCATGCTGTACGTCATGGCTTACGGCTCCGGCCGATTCAGTTTGGGCAAGAAGGACACGTGCGGAGACAATCCGTGATTGTAGAGAAGAAGGCCCAAACCGCGACCGCTATACACGATATCATCGCCAGGCGCTGGAGTCCGCGCGCTTTTGAGGAATCGAAACCGGTAAGCCGCGGACAGGTAATGGCGCTGCTGGAAGCGGCGCGCTGGGCGCCTTCCTGCTCTGCCGCCGAGCCGTGGCGCTATTTGATTTGGGACCGCTACCGTGATCCCGCATCGTGGCAAAAAGCGTTCGAATGCCTCTCCGAAGGCAACCAGGTATGGGTGAAAAACGCGCCGCTGCTTCTGGCTTCGGTCGCCAGCAGCCAGTTCGAGCAAAGCGGCAAACCCAACCGCTGGGGACAGCACGACACGGGCGCAGCGAGCGAAAACCTGGTGCTGCAAGCTGTGGCACTGGGGTTGGCGGCGCACCAGATGGGCGGCTTCGACGCTGATAAGTTGTGTGAAAGATTTTCCATTCCTGCGGGCTATGCGCCGATGGCGATGATCGCGGTCGGCTATCAAGCAGATCCTGAAATTCTGCCGGCGGAAATCAAGGCGCGCGAACTCGGGCCGAGAGCACGCAGACCGCTCGGCGAAAAATTCTTTGAAGGTACCTGGGGCGCGCCGGTTATCTGAATTCCGAGTCCGCCGGATGCATTTCGGCTCTGCCAATCAATGGTGGAGGATCTTTGACAGGAATTGCTGCGCGCGCTCCGAGCGCGGTTTGGCGAAGAATTTATCCTTCTCATCGTCCTCCACAATTCTACCCTGGTCCATGAAAATTACCCGGTGAGCGACTCTGCGAGCAAAACCCATCTCGTGGGTTACGCACATCATGGTCATGCCCTCCCGGGCCAGCTCGACCATTACATCGAGCACCTCGTTGATCATCTCCGGATCGAGCGCGGAGGTCGGCTCGTCGAACAGCATGGCAATTGGATCCATCGCCAGCGCGCGGGCAATAGCCACACGCTGCTGCTGCCCACCCGAGAGCTGGCCGGGAAACTTGGCGACATGTGCGGTGAGGCCGACGCGCTCGAGCATTTTAAAGCCTCGCGCCACCGCTTCCTCGCGGCTTCGACCCAAAACCTTGATTTGCGCCAAGGTCAGATTGTCGGTTATGGTCATGTGGGGAAACAACTCAAAGTTCTGAAATACCATACCGATGCGGGCGCGAAGCTTGGGCAAATTGGTCTTTTTAGCGCCCACCGAAACGCCATCCACCGTAACCGTGCCTTTCTGGAACGGCTCCAGGGCGTTGACGCACTTGATCAGCGTCGATTTGCCTGAGCCCGACGGCCCGCAGACGACCACGACCTCGCCTTTCTTTACGTGGGTCGTGCAGTCGGTCAGCACCTGGAAACTACCGTACCACTTGCTGACATTGCTGATCGAGATCATTTGGCGAGCCTGCGCTGGTATTGTCTGACCAGGAGGGAGGCACCGAAGCAAATCACGAAATACACCGCCCCCGCAAACAGCAGCAGTTCAACGATGCGACCGTCGCGATCGCCCACCTTGTATGCGGCGCCAAAAAAGTCAGCCAGACCGATCACATATACAAGCGATGTGTCCTGAAAAAGTATGATTGCCTGAGTGAGCAGCAGGGGAATCATGTTGCGGAAAGCCTGCGGCAATACCACCAGGCGCATCGCTTGGCTATAAGTAAGCCCGAGTGCGTATGCAGCGCTCACCTGGCCGCGTGGAACGCTTTGAATCCCGGCGCGGATAATCTCGGAATAATACGCGGCCTCGAACAGCGCGAATGCTGTGAAGGCCGAGGCAAGGCGAATGTCCGCGATCCCCTCGCCGAAAATCGCCTTTAGCAGCGATGGCACTATCAGGAAGAACCAGAGGATGACCATGACCAGCGGCACGGAGCGGAACAGGTTTACATAGCCGGCAGCGAGCCATGCCACCGTGCGGTTTGCAGACAGGCGCATCACTGCGAGCAGCGCGCCCCAGATTATGCCGACAACAATAGCGACGCCGGTAATCTCCAACGTGGTTTTCGCCCCCGTCCACAAGTACGGTACCGCGCCGGGGATGGAACTCCAGTCAAAATCGTACATTTATTTGCCTGTAGTGATAAACCCGGGGATGCGGGCGCGCAACTCGACCCAGCGCATGAAAGCCATAATGATGACGTTCAGTATAAGGTAGGCTAACGTCACAACAATGAATGCCTCATAGGGTTGGGCGGTGTAATCCACCAGCTGCTGCGCCTGGCGCGACAGTTCGACAAAGCCGATGGTCGAAATTACCGCGGAATTCTTGAATATGTTGAGAAACTCCGAGGTGAGTGGCGGGATGATGATGCGAAACGCCATTGGCAAGAGTACGTACCGGTAGGTTTGTGGCAGAGTCAGACCGGTCGCCAGCGCTGCGTTTTTCTGTCCCTTCGAGAGCGCTCCAATGCCCGAACGTACCTGTTCGCAAACACGAGCGGCGGTGAACAGCCCAAGACAAAGCATGCCGGCCAGGAACTGCTGCAGAAGCGGTGGCGAGCTCTTGATGGCTGTGCCGATCGAAACCGGCAGCAGCTCAGGTACTACGAAGTACCAGATAAAGAGCTGCACCAGCAACGGGATATTGCGAAAAATCTCGACGTACGCCGCCGCGGGGCCGGAAAGCCAGCGGTTGGGAACGGTGCGCATTACCCCGAGCAGCGCTCCAATGACGAGCGCGAGGATCCATGAAGACAGGGATATGATTACCGTCCACTGCAGCCCCTGGAGGAACCAGCCGAGATAGGTAGTTCCTCCCGAGGGAACCTTGGCAAAGAATATACCCCAGTTCCAATGGTAAGCCATCTCGCCCCGTCGCTACATCAGTTGTCAGCTTACTGGAAGGCCTTGTCGTTGGGGTCCTTGAAAAGTTTCTTCATGTCGTCGCTCAAGGGGAAGTCCAGATTGAGTCCCTTTGGGGGAATTGGTGATCTAAACCATTTGTCGTAAAGCTTTACAGCCGCGCCGCTGGTCTCAAGGTCGGCAATGGTTTGGTCCGCGAGCTTCTTGAATGCGGTATCGCCCTTGCGCAGCATGCAACCGTAGGCCTCGTAGGATTGCGGCGTGCCGACCACGATCCATTCCGCGGGGTTCCTCGCCTTCGCGCGCTCGCCGTACAGCAGCGCGTCATCCATCATAAACGCCACGGCGCGCCCCGTTTCCAGTGTAAGGAACGCCTCGCCGTGGTCCTTGGCGCTGATGATGTTCATCTGCATGTGCTTTTCCGCATTCATTTTGCGCAGCAACTGTTCAGAGGTCGTGCCGGCCGTGGTCACCACGTTTTTCCCCGCGAGGTCCGGAAAGTCCTTGATCCCGGAGCCGGATTTGGTCATCAGCCGCGTACCGATGACGAAGATCGTGTCGGTGAAGTCGACTTGTTTCTGTCGCTCAAGGTTATTGGTGGTTGAGCCGCACTCCAAGTCCACCGTGCCGTTTTGGATGAGCTGAATGCGGTTGGCCGGAGTTACGGGTATCAGCTTGACATCCAGGTTGGGCTGCTTGAGTTCCGCCTTGACCGCATCCACGATCTTTGTTGCGATCGCAAATGAATAGCCGACAACCTGCTGCTTATTGTCGTAATAGGAAAACGGGATCGACGACTCGCGGTACGCTAGGACGATGGTGTTGGTATCCTTGATTTTCTTGAGGGTGCCGGTAAGTTCCTGGGCGAGGGCGGGCGCAGCGAATACCGCGTATGCGGCGAACACCAAAAGCAGGCGGGACGAGCGGCTCATGAATTCCTCCTTGTAGAATATCCCTGGGTTCGTTGTTGTAGCAGTCTGGCGGCGCATCCTGAGCCGACCATCTTTTTTAATCTAGCCGATGGGCATTTTATTGTCCAGCAGTATATATTGATCATTCTGCATTGGCTGATGGGGAATTGTCGGTCGCTTATGTCCGTGCGCAGATAAGCACCGGTGTTCACCGAAAAATAAGCCCCGACTCTATTCTGGAACGCGGCCCGCGCGCGCATTTTTGCGCCTTATGCGGAACGGAACAGAAACCTGGGGCGATGGACCAAACTCGCGGCGCCAAGGTGGCGCGAAGCTTGATGGGTAGTTGGAAAATCTTTTTAGGAGAGCCAAATGTCAGATGTCTTAAGGCGATCTGAACACGATCTGCTAGGCGAACGCCAAGTCCCGGCAAGCGCCTACTACGGTGTGCACACGCTGCGTGCAATTGAAAATTTCTCGATAACTGGCACGCCTGTCTCGATTTACCCGGAGCTGATCAATGCCCTTGCCTGCGTCAAGCAGGCGGCCGCGCTCACCAACAATGGGCTTGGGCTGCTCGACAGGGAAAAAACCGAGGCTATCGTCCGGGCTTGCGAAGAAATCCGTGCAGGAAAATTGCACGACCAATTTGTCGTCGATGTAATCCAAGGCGGCGCGGGCACATCCACCAACATGAACGCCAATGAGGTGATCGCTAACCGCGGTTTGGAACTGCTGGGCCGCCGGCGTGGGGAGTATCAATATCTGCACCCGAATGAACATGTCAATATGAGCCAGAGTACGAATGACGTCTACCCAACTGCGGTAAAAGTGGCATTACATTTTGCCATCTCGCGTCTGGTGGACGCGATGAGCGAGCTGCGGCGTGCTTTTGAGGCCAAGGCTTTAGAGTTTGCGGAAATTTTGAAAATGGGACGTACCCAGCTGCAGGACGCGGTACCTATGACCCTTGGCCAGGAGTTCAGCACCTACGCGGTCATGCTAGGGGAGGATGAAGAGCGTCTGAAAGAAGCTTCCGCGCTGATTCAGGAAATCAATCTGGGAGCAACCGCGATCGGCACGGGAATCAACGCCCATCCGGATTACGCAGCGGCGGTGTGCCGACACCTCGCAAACATTACCGGAATTCCGCTGGTTACTGCGATCAATCTGGTGGAGGCAACTCAGGATGCAGGAGCGTTTGTGCAGCTCTCGGGGGTGCTCAAACGGGTGGCAGTGAAGCTTTCCAAGACTTGCAATGACCTCAGGCTGCTTTCGTCAGGGCCGCGCGCCGGTCTCGGTGAAATCAATTTGCCGCCAGTGCAGGCGGGTTCCAGCATCATGCCGGGCAAAGTCAATCCTGTTATTCCGGAAGTCATGAATCAAATCGCCTTCGAGGTGATAGGCAACGACATTACCGTGAGTTTTGCCGCTGAAGCGGGCCAGCTTCAGCTCAATGCCTTTGAGCCCATAATAACCCACAGCCTGTTCAAGAGTTTAAAACATTTGCATGCCGGCTGCCTCACTCTTGCCAAGCGTTGCGTGGCCGGCATCACTGCAAACCGCGAGCAATTGCAGCGCAGCGTCGAACGCTCCATCGGTATCGTCACTGCGCTCAACCCGTACATCGGCTATGCTAACGCCACTGTAGTGGCCCAGGAGGCGCTAAACACCGGCAGAACCGTCTATGAGCTGGTGTTAGAGAAAAAACTTCTGACAAAAGCAGAGCTCGACAATATCTTGCAGCCCGAAATCCTAATCAAACCGCGTCCGATCCCGCTGGCGAGGGAGTAAGTCGTAGCGAGCGGGTCGTTTTACATTGGTGAACGCTCGGATGTCTTGAGCAGACTGCCATCGCGTCAATTCGCGGTGCTTAACCCGTTGCGAATCGGCGAGATGGTTCTTCTTTAAGGCTTGCAGATGATGGTGTCGAGAAACTTTTCGATTATTGTGGCAACTTGCGCCGGCTGCTCGAGGTGCAGCATGTGACCGGCGTCAGGAATCACACATTCGCTGAAATTTCTAAATGCGAGCTTGCGCTGGTCGAATTCCTCGGAGCTGTCCTTCAGCCAGTCCCGGATCCACGACGCGCCTCCGGCAACCCATAGCACCGGCGCAGTTACATTTCTCCAACAGGCCAGTGCTTCTTCCAGTCGGTAAAGTACCGCATTGACGATTTTGTGCTTCGGATCGCTCAGCAGTTCCACACCGCCTGTTTCGGTTTGTTTTGCCCAGTGCTGAGCAAGAAAAGCTGCCTGGCTTTCTGTCAGTCGCGGATTATTTTTCTTCAAGCGCTCCGCAACTTCCGCAAATGAAGCATAAGGTCTGAAGCGCGGCGGATTGGAAAGTTCCGCCAACCACCTGGCATAATGGTGCGGTGCTTCGCTGGGGGTGTTGCGCGGAACACCGAAGCCTTCCAAGGACACGATGCGTCTTACCCGCTCGGGTCTTACACCGCCGTAAATGCAGGCCACTGTTCCCCCGAGGCTGTGCCCGACTAGATTGACCGGTGCATCCGGACTGCAGCAGTCAATCAGCGCGTCGAGATCAGCGAGGTAATCCTGGAACCAATACGTTCCTTGGTTCCATTCAGAGAGCCCGAAGCCGCGCCAGTCAGGCGCGAATACGCGCCAGTCTCGACTTAACGCGTCCACCAGAAACTGAAACGAGGCCGATACATCCATCCAGCCGTGCAACAGGAACAGTTGGGGAGCGCCGGCCTTGCCCCAGGTACGCAGGTGATACCGCAGGCCGTTGATGTTTTGGTAAAGGGAATCGCTGGCTCTCATGATTTCGCTTTGTCGGCAATATGTGAGATGATTCACTGCATAATGTTTTCGGAAAGCGTGAACTGTAACTCACGCATCTTCTGGTGATCAATAGCATGAAAAAACTATTTGCTATTGCGTCAAGCTTTTTGCTTGTCGTGGTGGCGGGTGTTACTTTTGCAGACAATCCACCCGGAAAATTTTCCAAAGGTCTATTGTGGAGAATCGATAGCGCGAATGCCGAGCCGAGCTACATTTTTGGGACCATTCATCTCGACGATCCGCGCGTCACCAATTTGCCGGCGCCGGTGGAAAAGGCTTTTACGCGCAGTAAAAGCTTTACCATGGAAATGATTAATGACGAAACGAGCACCGAGAAATTTACTGCATCAATGCTGCGAGCGGACGGAAGCGACCTGAAAGTTCTTCTAGGCGAACCCCTGTATACCAAGACCACTGAGATGATGGGTGAATATGGCATGCCGAGCGAGTTGACCGCGCAATTTAAACCTTGGGCACTGATGCTCACGTTGGTTCAGCCTAAGGAACGGCAAGGCGCGATAGTGGACGATGTGCTATATGAGCAGGCGCAGATACAGCACAAGCCGATTTACCAGTTGGAGACCATTGAAGAGCAGATCGAAGTGTTTGACGGCTTGGCCATGAATGTTCAAATAGGCCTACTCAAGCAGACCGTAGAGCATCACGATATGATTCCCGAATTGATGGACAAAACCATCCGGGCTTATCTCAATCGCGACATTGGAGCGATGTGGGAAATCAACAACAGCATGATGGAAGATGAGGCGGATAAAGCTTTGAATGAAGTGTTTCTGCAGCGTGTGCTCTATGACCGGAATAAACGCATGGTGGAGCGCATGCAGCGGCAACTCGCCGACGGCCGGGCGTTTATCGCCGTAGGTGCACTGCACTTATACGGCGAGAAAGGGGTCTTGAGCCTGTTGCAAAGTCGCGGCTGCCGGGTCACGCGAATTTATTAATTTATCGGTTTCTGCACACGCTGTAGCCGTCTTGCCAGCCGGTCATGTACTGGAAATCGGACTTGTAACGTGTTTGGTCTTTCTTGCTAAGCAGCGACTGGGCGGTCGTGCAGCCGTCGCGGTAGCCGTCCTGGTAACTCTTTGGAAAACCCGCCAAATTGATATTCGGAGTTTGTGTAGGCTTGGGCGGCTGTTGCGTGCATGCCGCAATCAGCAAGGCAATCGCGACCGCGTACGATTTTTTCATCTCGCAAAATAAACTCTAGATTTCGTCGCGCCGGGTTGGTGGTAAAATCTTTAATCGAATCGCATTATATCACCATGCCTCAGCCTGCCTGCGTACACCTGCGTTTGCACAGCGAATTTTCGATTGTTGACGGCATCGTGCGCCTTGATGAAGCTATCCGCAAAGCCGTTGAGGATCGTGTGCCGGCGCTTGCGCTTACCGATCTTAACAACCTGTTTGGCATGGTTAAGTTTTATCAGGCAGCGAACAAAGCAGGGATTAAACCGGTTACCGGTTGCGATGTCTGGCTGACGAACGAATCCGACCGTGACCAGCCATTCCGCCTTCTGCTATTGTGCCAGTCATACCCGGGTTACCTACGTTTGTGCAGACTTCTGTCGCGCGCTTACCGCGCCAACCAATACCGCGGCCGCGCCGAAATCAGAAAAAGCTGGTTCGTTGAAGCTGGAACTGATGGGCTGATCGCACTATCGGGCGCGCAGCTGGGGGATGTAGGCGTGGCACTCGCTCAGGGTAACGAGGAGCACGCACAATCGTTGGCAAGCGGATGGGCCAGGCTTTTCCCGCAGTGCTTTTATATTGAGCTCCAGCGCGCCGGAAATCCGCATTCCGAAGTTTACGTTCAGTACGCAATGGAACTCGCTTCAAGGCTCCGGCTGCCGGTAGTGGCCACTCACCCCGTACAGTTTCTGGAGCCGGGCGACTTCAAGGCGCATGAAGCGAGAGTATGCATCGCCGAAGGTTATGTCCTGGGCGATCCAAGACGCCCCAAGCTGTTTACTGACCAGCAGTATTTCAAGACCCAGGCGGAGATGGCGCAGCTGTTTGCCGATGTCCCGGAAGCGCTTATAAATAGCGTCGAAATCGCCAAACGCTGCAATTTGCAAATGGAGCTG
>DATIXX010000021.1 GCA_035518095.1 Burkholderiales bacterium
CTTGCGGTTTTGGGTGTCAGGCCGCTTTGCGTCCGGCCAGTGCGACAGTGCGTTGTGCGGCCTTCACCACCGGCACGTCCACCATTCGCCCGTCTACTTGGCAGGCGCCGCCGTGAGCCTGTTCGAACGCTGCGACGATGCGTTCCGCCCGTGCGAGTTCCTTTGGATCTGGCGTGAACACCGCGTTGATCGGTGCGATCTGCGCCGGATGGATTGCGAGCTTGCAGGAGTAACCGAGCGCCTTGACCATCTCGGTCTCTTTGCTCAGTCCCGCTGCGTCATGGATGTCGAGGAATGGTACGTCGAGGGCAGCAACTCCGGCGGCGGCCGCGGCTTGCACGATGCGGCTGCGCGCGAACAGCATCGGCTCCCAAGCCAAAGTGGCATGGAGGTCTGCCGCCAAATCGGCTCCGCCGAAAGCGATCGCAACGACCGAGGGGTGCGCGGCGATCGCTTCCGCAGCGCCCAGACCGCGACCCGTTTCGATCAGAGCCACGATCTGCGGCGCATCACCTGCTCCGGTTTCGAGATGGTGTACGGCAATCTCCACCTCGGAGACCGACTCGGTCTTCGGCAGCATGATGACCTTCGGCCGGCGAACCGCCGCGCCAAACGCCAGCAGATCCTTCAGCCCATCCTCGGTTGTGATGTGGTTGAACCGGACCGCCCAGACAAAATCCGCCGGAGCAGAAAGCGGCGCCTCAAAGAACCGCAGAGCTGCCTCACGGGCTTTCTCCTTCGACGGCAGCCCGACGCCGTCCTCCAGGTCCAGTACCGCCCCGTCCGCGCCGACAGCTGGAGCTTTACCAAACCGTTCCGGCCTATCTGCGGGGGTGAAGAGAAGGTTGCGCACTAGAGAAAGACTTTGCATGTTAATCTCGTATATCTATGCGCATGTCCGGGCACCAATACATTAACGAAAAGCCATTGTCAAGGGCTTGCACGGACAACCGGACATCAGTCAGTCGGCATTTTTGAATGTGCTTCGCGGCGATTCGCCGCTTTTTCGCAGAATTTCCAATAGCTTGGCCGAAGCGATCGGCCGAGGCGACTATCCGTGGGCGGGCAACTGCTGACGGAATTCACTTTATGCGGATGTTCGGTGCGAGCCGCTTCACCATCCGCGAGGCCCTCGCCGAACTTCGATCGCGCGGCCTGATCGCGAGCTGCCGCACAATTTCGACCTTCTCCGTCATGGCGCGCTCGCCTTCGAATTCCCAACAATAGTTTCCTAACAAAAGTCAAACCTCACGCACTTTGCGCTAGATCAAACACTTCGACTAAGGTACAACACTTCACCGCTGTAACGAGGTTGTCATAATGCGAAATCCGCAATTTGAGCCTCGAATAACGTCTGAGAAAATTCCTAAAAGTCTCGCTTCAATTTTTCCTTTCACCGCTTTCAACCCAGGCGGTATACCAGAAGTTAAGCAACATCTGACTCCCGGCAGCGAGTCTTGCCTCGGTAAATGCCAGCGATTGAGGCGTACCGTTATCACGAAACCCTCCAGCCTTCTCCAGCTGATAGACCCTTTCAACGAGGGCATTAGACGCATCGAGATATTGCAAATAATCCTTAAATGGATCTTTTAGTCTCAGGGGAGCACCGACGAGATTGGCGAAATCTTTTGCCGCGATATTGCGTGAAACGAATTCGGTTTCAAATTCGGCGTGGATGCCGGGTTCAGTTGTGTAATGATACGGGTTATTCCCGACCCAACCATCATAATGAATTGTTGTGTGTAACGGCTCAGCGCCGTCCGCCACATAATGCCCGAGCCAGTCGGCGTAGAAAACAATGTTCTGTTCCAAAACTTTCGTTGTCCGGTTTGCTTTTTTGTAGCTTCTATATTCCCGGAAGGCAACTTTAAGGCGCTCAAAGACTTCAATCGTTGCGTAGGGCAATAATCCCACGTGTTCCGGCAGCCAGCGGTCTTTGTCTTGCGTCTCGGCACAGCGCTTTTCGTCCAACAGCCGGTAGTACTCATAGCGGCCGTTCGGAAGTTCCGCAAATTCGCTCAACTTCTCGAGGTCAATATAATGATCTGGGGCTTGCGCATTCTTCAGAGCGTACTCGGTCTCATCTTTCCACCGATCCGGCTCGGGACCGAGATAGGCAAGCAGGTCCGCTGCCTCACGGAAAAATTTCGGCATAGTGGCAGGAATCTTCTGTGCAGCAACTTGATTAATGTATATATGCCCGTCGTTACCCCATGCCAAGCATAATGAAGGTAATAGCGCCAGCAAAATGATCAAGACGGGGCTTGCACGCATTCTGTGAGCGAAAATTTGACGGTATTTCATTTTGAATTTGGCTGGTTGATCACAAAACATTTCGAGCCCGACATTCATTGAGAAATGCCACAAAGTAACAAAGCTTGAACGATCGCGGGATTATAGACCTTCTTGTTTATCGTAACTCGAAGGAAGGTAGCAATTGAATATTGGACCGCGTATCCGGCTTGAAGCGGGTAACTGATGAGGAAAAGCTACCAATCAGCTACGGGCGCAGAAATAAAAAAGGCCTGCATTCTTGCAAGCCTCTGAATGTTCTGGCGCGCCCGGCAGGAGTTGAACCCGCGACCCCTTGGTTCGTAGCCAAGTACTCTATCCAACTGAGCTACGGGCGCATGAAACGAAATTATAGCAATCCCTGCTAGGTTGAGAAACAAAATGGATTTGCGTCAATTGCCGTTTCCAGCAATCCGGCTGTCTATTTTTTCGCGCTGCGCGTTGCTTCACCGGTACTGTGCGCGACACGCCAGCTGCTGAATACGGGCAGCGCAGGTGGCGTCACTTCCTACGTTGCGTGCAATATTCCTTGCCGGGTTTTCGTTGTTGTTTTAGCGATATGTCTCCCAGTATGATATCCACGAGCCAACAGTGGGGTTGGCAGATTGATAAAGAAAGCGCCAATGTGAGTGATGAGCCCGTTCAGATCAGTCGACCCGGCGTCGCCGAAGAACGTGACCGGAAAAAATACAAACGCAGCCTGAAAGAGTGGCTTGTCGACGAAGCCAAGAGATTATTCTTTATATTTGTCTATCTTTTCGTATTCCTCAGTTTGTTCTCCATTTACGAATCAATAATTCTGGCGAAACACCAAATAACTTACAGGCCATACGGATTTGCCCTCATTAACGCCTGGCTTCTGGCAAAGGTTATACTTGTCGCCGAAGACTTGCGTTTGGGAGGCTGGTTCTTCAAAGACAGGCCGCTCATTTATCCAATTTTGTTTAAGTCTTTTGTATTTGCTGTAGTCCTAATTTGTTTTTTTATCCTGGAAAAAGCGATCGTCGGGGTTTGGGAAGGCAAGGCGATAACCGAAAGCATCGCCGGCTTCGGCGGCGGTGGTTTGAAGGGATTCGTATCGGTAGGAACGATTATGTTTGTCGTAATGATACCGTTCTTCGTATACAGAGAGATTAGTCGCGTGATTGGTGAAAGCGAGTTGCGCTCACTCATTTTCACGGGCAGGACAAAGATTGAAAAACGTCAGTCGGAGGGGCAGTCGCCGGAAGATGCCTAACCTGTGAGGGAAAATGCCGCGTGCATCAAGGTTTCTTATCCACGACCGGATACACGCCAGTGAGGCGCGCGATCAAAATCGCCACGTACATCACGCCTGTCACCGTCTCAAGAATTGTCAGGAAGCGGGACTGTATCAGCGCAGGAGTAATGTCGCCGAAACCAGCAGTCGTCAGGGCGGTAAAGCTGAAATAAATCAGTTCCGCCACGTTGAGGGCCTTTGGTGAACCGTTGAACGCAAAGGCGCCGGGGTAGAAATATTCCAGCACTCCGTATAGGAATGCCCACAATATCGCAACCATGATGTATGCGGCAACAGCGCCATAAAGTTTGTCTGCGGTCATCCGGTCGCGGCGCAGCACGTAATGCAGGAGGTGCACCAGGGTAAAAGCATAGAACACCGCGCCAAAACCCCAGGACAGTGCAAAGTGTCCCGGCGAGCCCGATTGCAGCGCCAGGATCTGAAAGCCCAGCGTCGGCAAACCCAGGATAATTGCTATGACAAATGAGAGCCTGGAGCTCGCAACGGCCGCGACCGCGGTCACCAGAACCATGACGTTGACGAAACTAATTATCCGGCGGCCGTAGACGATATCGAACAGAAATGGCATCGCTATCAGTAAAGCGAGCAGCGCCAAAAAAAGGAAAAAACAACGCTGCTCGAGAATCTTCGACAGGCGTGGTTGAACCGTTGCGATTTTCACGAGAAATTTTCCTTTCTCACCGCAGTCAATGTTGTCGCCGGAACCAAAACGACATTGAGTTTGTCAGGCACAAAGAACCCAGTTGAAACTACCGCTAGAACGAGCTCGGTAACAATGTTGAAAGCCAAGTATGCACCCGGACGCATGATAATTCGCCCACGTGGGCCATGCAACGGTTACCCATTGAAGAGTACACGTTTTCAGCGATAATTGTGGCGCCACCGCGCAAAATCACCGCCTGCTGACATAGCATAGTTGCGCGGCTTGATCTGTGGTACAGGTATTGCGGGGGGATCATTTGTAGGGGTGAGCAATGCTGGAAAATATTGTGAGATTTTTTTTAGAGATGCATTTCCATTATACGGAGCAATTTGTGACCGCGCTCGTTCCCATGACCGCCACCGTAATCTGCCATGGCGCAGGAATGCACCTCGTGCGTCGCTATTTCAGGCGGTTTGGTTCCTCACCAAATATACGTTCAGCATCACGCACTATGCGTACGCTAATCGTGGTCGTCATTGTTACGATCATGCTGGCCACGCATTATTTGGAAATTATCATTTGGGCCTGGTTCTATCTTCTGACCAGCATGATTCAGGACGTCAGAGCCGCAATGAGTTTTTCGGTAGAGACGTACACCACGCTGGGGGCAACCAATATATCGCTACCCACGCGTTGGCAGGGACTCGAGGGATTTGAAGCGTTGACCGCAATGCTGATGTTCGGCTGGTCGACGGCTATGCTGGTGGCCGTAATTCAGAAATTTCAGAACATAGAGAGCTGATTCACCTAGAACAGCAACTGGAGTCGGACGCCAAGAACCTTCGCGGTGTTTATGCCCTGCAAACCGAAGGGATCAACTTTTTGTTGTTTTTGCGCAGGCCGGATTATCTGCAGGTCCGGTGTCAGCAACATCCAAGGCGTCAGGGCAATTTTGTAGTATGCCTCGAAACCGTATTCATTTCTTAAAAGCGATAGATTCACTGATATCCCATTCGAAGCCTGTCCCTGAAGCGTAATATTGCTCACTTTAATATAGTAGTAGCCCAACCCGAACTCGTCATTGGGCCGACGGGGAATGATGCCTTTACCTCCGACTCCCAGGCTGTAGAAGTACTGTACAGGATTGGGATTTCCGTCTGAGGCTCCCAACCGTCCAAAAATGCCGACACCTTGACCGGAGGCTTTGTTGGGTTCATATAAATACTGATCAAAATTATAATAGACGTCCCAAGAACGATCCTTGTTTGCAACCGTATTGTTAACGACGATAAAGCGCAGGTTCTGGCCAAGCGAAGTGAAGGTTTCGTTTGAATATTCCACGCCCAAAAGCTGGTGTCCGGTGTGCCTGAGAAAATCGGTCCCCACCCTACCCTCGCCTGCAAAAGTCAATTTGTTGGCGTCCAAATTATTAAAGCCGCTGGTTTTCGCATTGCCGTTGGTTTGAAGAACGGAAAAAGTTACGATGGCCTCATTGGGGTCTGTAGTCGGCGATATGTTCACCGCTGCGCCCAGAGTGGAAAACGGCGTCACTAATGACGTAACCGGATCCGCGGTCAACGCGTTATTGAGGAATTGAGTGTCGCCGAGTCCACCCGCAAACTCGTTCGCATCGGCGAAGGTTTCGATTTTTCCGATGATTAATCCAACATAGCTCGATAACGACTGCGTGATGGACAACTGGGCTATGTTGAGATTGTCGCCGTTTGGCAAAGGATAGAGCTGATTGCTGTTTACCGGCATGATTGCGCCGGTATTATTGTTAACGGATCTGGAAACATTTCCCTGAAGGTCCATGGTCAGAAGCCCTCCGGGCCACCATCCGAGTTTCTGGGTATCTGCATTAACTGTAAGATCCCCTCGCCCGCCGTACTCCCAGGTATGATCCTTGCCTCCGCCAACGACTCCCTGCTCAACCTGAGTCAGGCTCAGATCGGCGGTAATGCCTTTTACAGCCAGTTCATTGCGGGCCCCGCCCCAATCACCGGTGAGTGTCGAGCGTTTTAAGAAATCTCCTGAGTAGGTGGGCGATCCATTCTCCGCGCCGACTGAATTGCTGACGAGAGACATCCCGAGGAGAAGTGAGATCGCTGAAAAACGGCTGAGTGCCTCGACGAGGATGCTGGATTGCTTGCCCTGCGCCTTGGCCGCGTTCATTGCGTCAGTTCATTCGGCAGTTACTTTGTCTAATCGACTTCAGATTTGTCCGCTTTCCCATGAGCCAGAGCCAGCGACACAGTCCGGTACAGGCCGAAACGGACACTGCCAAAACATCGGTCAGGTCACGCGGCTGATGAAGAAGCCCCAGTTTCAGATTCCGTTCTAAAAGAGTTATTTCGGAAACAGGAACTGCACCTGGACGCGCAGCTGAAAGTCCGGCCGTTATTGGGGGTGACCGCATTGTAGTATCCCGACAACTGGGAGTTCACGGGAAGTTTACCCAGGTGAAAGATCTTTCCGATTCCGCCCCCGACTGGCACCAGCCAGCCGTCTGACTTCCAGTTGCTTGTCATGATAGGCGACGAGGTAAGGTAAAGAGCGCCACCGAAATTGTAATTCAGGAACGGTTGGAGCAAGAAGTTGTTGTATGCGGAAGAGCCGCTCGAGCCACCGACGGACCAGACGTTATTCGCGAGAAATCCATAGACCCATGGG
This sequence comes from Burkholderiales bacterium, assembly GCA_035518095.1. Taxonomy (NCBI): domain Bacteria; kingdom Pseudomonadati; phylum Pseudomonadota; class Betaproteobacteria; order Burkholderiales; species Burkholderiales bacterium. Next base: position 6,888 of record DATIXX010000021.1, read on the forward strand.
TCACCTTTTTCAAGATGAAGTATCACCACGGACGGCCCGATTCCCCAACGGTCATGGCCGAGCGCGGTGTCCGTGTGGGTCGGCAACTGCACAATCGGGCCGGCTCCCCAGATTACGCCGCCCTCGGGGACGGCAGGGGACAGGAATCCGGTTAACTGAATGTCGCCAAGTCCATTAACGCGCTCCTGCCCTAGCGCTAATCCGGGCTGCGAAATGATCAGCATGATAGTGCGGGTGATGAGATTCCACTCCTGATTCAGCTCAATCGGGATTACAGACTGTATATTTAGAATGTTCTGCGTCTTGTTCTGCGGCCCGATATTGAAGTTGGTGTTGTTCTGAAATGGCACGCTGATCAGGTTGGCCACCGGTTTTTGCGCAAGTTTCGCCAACTCCGTAGCGGTCATCTCGGCGCGTGCGGGAACCGCAGTCACCAGCATCACCGCCAATCCGGCGGCGGGCAACCATCTTGATTCGAGTAGAGTCGTCATGGATTGCCCCTCTTCGTCAGGTGGTCGCAAGACCGAAACGTTCGAACGATCCTAATACCCCTGCGCCGGCCCGATCTGCGGCGCGCGCACCGGCTTGGCCATACCGTAGAAGATTGTG
>DATIXX010000022.1 GCA_035518095.1 Burkholderiales bacterium
CTGCGCGATCTTCACACGTTTCTGAAAAAGCCGCGCAACCTTGCCAGAAAGGTCGTAACTGCGTGAAACTTGGGCACCGGCATCCATGAACTAGCCTCGACAGGGAAAAAAGATAATTCGAAGTTTACTTTGCTGTTGCAACCGCACATTTGATCTAAATCAATTGTGCGGCTTCTAATTCTATGAATTTAATATTATTTGTGCCGGCTCTTTAGGTCGCACGGTTCCAAGTCGGCCGCACGGCTGCGTCGAATCCGGCCGACGCGCTTGCCGCCGCAGGATGAAGCACCAATAAACGAGTTGACGGTTCACCGGCAAGCAACGTTGCGAAATTCGGCCTGGCGCTTCGACGGGACCTACTTGTCTCAGCCTTATCTGCCGCCCCGGCATCGGACTTATGATAGCATGTTGGCTATCGATCTAAATCAAGGTGAAGAGGGGCTGGACCTATATCTACCACGGGCTTCTACGTCAGTGAGCATCATGACGTGCGGGCTGAAAAGCGATTCTTTCGTCGGGCGATTCGAGGGGGGAACTAATGATCGCAAGGCACACCCGCCAGCTCGATAGGTCGAGGCGAGAGGCTGTAGCTTGCCCCAGACAACGTGCGCATCCCGCACGGGGCTTGCAGCCATAGATGGCCATGGACACAAGTGAAACCGACAAGGGCGTCATGTATGTGCTGTGGAAGCGCTTTGAGACGCAGCGCTACCCGAGGGTACTGGAGCCGAAGAAGAAGGTGGACGCCGGGGAGCCGCTCAGTGACGAAGACCTTGAGTTCCTGGGTCTTGCTCTATCCGACGCGAAAGAGATCCAGCCGGCGCTTGACCGTCACGCGGAATATCGTCCGCTGGTCAAATGGGCATTGTCCCTCTGCACTGCGATTACGAATCGCGCCTTGGAAAACGACCGACTGCAGTCAAAGGCTGGATCCCCGAGAAGCGATTAACGCTCAGGAATGAGTTAGTGAACTGACGGGGCTTCTCGGTAAAAAACGATCAATAGCAGCGCGCAAGTTGATTCGCGCCGAGATGCGCAAGCGCTAAGCGCTCTACGGCGAATTCATCGAGGAATGTCCCAAGCTCCTCATCGACCCGTTAACGCTGAATTGAAAAAACCGAGACGATGTTATCCCGAAATGCAAGTTCTCTTTTCCAACCTCCTCTGCGATCTCGATCGTCGCACCGTCGAGCGTGCCGATGGTGCCCGCAGTGGCACTATGAAAACGAACCGGAAAACCGCGCGGCCCTGGACCTGATTTTTTCAGAGCAGTTCAACCGCCATGAGCCGGGGATCTTCAATCCTATTGACGAAACCCTTCTCACGCACGGCGACCATTACTTGCATTTGGCCAATCTCAAGTCGTACAGTGAGACCCATGAAAGAGTGGGCCGCCTTTATGCTGACCGGCAAGGCTGGTCGAAAAAGGCCATTATCAACGTCGCGAGCTCCGGTAAGTTTTCCAGCGACCGCACCATCCTTGAATATGCTCGCGAGATTTGGGAAGCTCAGCCATGTCCGGTCGCCTAGGCGAGCATCGGTATTCTCTATAGGGTGCGGATCATGATGACGGTGACACAAGCTCAGGCGCATGTCTCGCTTGCTGTTGGGGTTCCGAGTGAGAACCCGCTTGTCTTAAGCGCCCTGGATGAGGATCTAATTCAAACGCTTTTGAGAACGCCGCCGCGTCGCTGAACTCAATGACGCCGAAAAAATTCGAACTCATCGGTATCAAGAAGCTTCTATTGCCCGTAAAGGACTTGAACCGGATGCGGACCGGCGCCCCAACGCGTGCGCTGTTCGGTGTTCTTCCGGGAACCTCGGCTAAGGGGAGCGGCCAGGATCTTGTGGACTTCCTAAAGCGGGTCCACCTTTTCGAGGGCCTCGTGGTTGGCGATCTCAGGCGCTTGGCTCGGCTCATCCACGAACGAAGCTACCGGGATGGTGAGTACATCCTCGAGCAAGGGAACCCCTGCGCGGCCATGTATGTCATCCGCAGCGGCGCCGTTGAAATCCTGAGACGAAGCCATCACGGCGAGGAAGTGGACTTGGCTACCTTGGAACCGCCTGCGCCCCTAGGGGAATATGCACTAATGGCAAACGAAGCGGTGCACTGGTTTTCAGCACGGGCTCGTGGCCCAGTCTCGATGATTGCCCTCGGACGGTCCGACCTAGACGCACTTAGTCACAACTTTCCGCTCCTGGCAAACAAAGTTTTTGCAAAACTGGCCGAGATCACCGCCCTGAGACTTCAATTGGTCGTCGAGGAGTTGACCAGCGAGCAAAAGGATTCGGAGTGACCCAGGCCGCATGGAAATCGATCGTGGCCGCAGCAGGCATAGCGCTCGCCGCATATCTGACCTGGGAGCTGCGAAGTCTGATTCTCCCCATTACGGCGGGCGGCCTGGTGGCATACGTCTGTCGTCCCCTCGTAACCGGTATGGAGCGCCTCCGTCTGCCACGTGGCCTGGCAATTGGAATGCTGCTGGCCGGCTTCCTCGGGGCCAGCCTAGTCATCGTTGTCGGCGTACGCGCCATCATTCCCAAGGAACATAAAGTCATCGAGCTGAAGGTCCACGCGCTCTACGCCCTCAACGAGCGCTACAAGGCTTTAATGGGACTCGATCATACGCCGACAAACGGGAACCAGCTCTACCGACTGTTGCACACCGACGCAGATCCCTTGATGGATAGCGTAAGCCAGGCGCTAGCCCTGACACCCGAAGAGGACGCTGAGTTTATTGCGTCCCATGCGGGACCGGCGGGCACCGATCCCTGGTCAGACAAACTGCTGTTTGAGCACCGCGCCAACCTTCAGACACGCAAGATGCGGGGCTGGACACCTCCACGCGATGTCGGCGCGGCGGGCGCGCCGGACCAGGGCCTGGGCCAAGGGCGGGCGAAGATTGTGCGTACGCCTCTTGCGGCGCTCGGTGATGCGCTTTTCGCCTGGATCGTTGCCCCGCTGGTCTTCTTCTTTCTGCTGCGCGATACGGGTGAGATCAAACGCGGCCTTCTCAGACTCGTCCCCAATCGGCTCTTTGAGCCGGTGCTCGCCATTCTGGCGGATCTCGACCGTGCGGTGGGCGATTACTTGCGAGGGCTCTCCTTGTCGTGCTCCTTACTCGGTCTCACCATTACGCTGTTCCTTGCCCTTATCGGCTTGCCCCTCCGGTGGGCGTTCGCCATCGGATTAATTGCCGCGGTGACCAACGTGGTCCCGTACTTGGGATCCGTTGTTGCCTTGCTGGCTGGGCTCGCATATGTGTTCTTCGGAAAGGACTTCCATCCGGTGTTGCCCATGGTGGAGACGGAGAGCATAGCGATTTGGGTGATTGTGGCCGTGGGACTGGCCGAGCTCATTAAGAACGCGGTCTACGAACCCCTCGTACTCGGGGGCGCGGTGCGGCTCCATCCCCTCGTCATAATCGTCGGGTTGGTGGGCAGCACTCTCATGTTTGGTTTTGTTGGAACCATTCTTGCGATTCCCGCCATCGCCGTCTTCACCGTCTTCATCTCAAGCACGGCCAGGCACTTAAAGGCCTACGGCTTGATCTGAAGGGTGTGCTTCCCGAATATTCGTAATGGTGGTACCTCGGGCGGTCAGTGAACAACACTCCTACACTTCTTCGCCTATCCGGTACGCGCCGATTACGTTCCAGTCGGAAGCATATGCCTCGGTCAGAGGCAATAGCAGCAGGAACGCAATCAGGGTTCGAATATGAATCACTATCTCACCCACCGCGAGCCTGACAGATAAAGCGCGCTACAATCCAATACCTTCCCTGCCCTCGTTTCTGTAGCCGATTGTAGCTAAAATCTGGTAGGCCACCGGGGACTCGAACCCCGAACCAACGGATTAAGAGTCCGCTGCTCTACCAATTGAGCTAGTGACCCGAGGATATGAATCTTGCTACCTGTGGCTACCGGCGTCAACCACGACGGCAAAGTCACGTGAGGTACGGCAGCAGCGATACAGTACTGAACCAGCAAGAAAATATTGCAGCCATGCAACTCAATGAAGACATTAAATATGATTAGAATGCACTCATCACCATCATTCGCAATTATCAAGCCAATATTGGAGCCGAGGAAAAGCCACATTTATTCATGTTTTAATAAATTGCGAGTATCCTATTCAAATAGTATTTAACAAGCGTAATTGTAAATTTGTGGTTAGCTGTTCGCTTTCATGTTGAAACTAGGGGAGAAATTTTCGGGAATCTGCGTCGCCGGCTGCGCCTTATGGTTGGGCGCTGCAATCAATGTCATGGCCGCTGAATGGCAGGTCAATAAGGAATTGAGCGGTAACAAAGACATTTGCACCTTGACGTCCGCGAAAATGCCGGTTGATGACGGCTATCAGAAAGTCAGCGCACAGATAATCGTGGACAATAACGCGGTGATCGTGAAGACCGAATCTGAACTCGATCCCGGTTTCTCTGACATCGTCATGAAAGTTGGCAACCGGGACTCGATTCAAATGGATAAGGTCAGTCAAAAAAAACAGGCGGTATTTGAATCGAACTATGGCAAGATCATCGAACAATTCAAACAGGGACGAGAAGTGACAGTTACGCTAAGATTTTGGCCGACGTGGCCGGTTACCGGCACTCACCCGGTTTCTTTCAGCCTGATCGGTTTTACAAAAGCTTATACTGAAGCGACGACCTGCAAATAAAACGGCCTATTGCGATTGAAAGGAGGCGCTATGGGATTGCGCATGAAATTTAACCTTATCCTGCTAGCAGTGTTTTTGGTGGGGTTTGGGGTTACCGGATGGATTACAAACGAATTGCTGCAGCGTAATGCGAGAGGCGAGGTCGTCCGGAATGCCGAGCTGATGATGGAAACCGCACTTGCAATACGTGGATATACCGTCAATCAAGTGGCGCCTCATCTGCAATTGCAGTTGTTGCGTGTGTTCTTGCCACAAAGTGTTCCGGCCTATGCCGCGACTGAAACCCTCAACGTGCTGAGAAAAAAATACCCGGATTACTCCTACAAAGAGGCGATCCTTAATCCAACCAATCCGCGTGATCGGACAACCGACTGGGAAGCAGACTTGGTGCACGCGTTCCGCGATAATGCGGATAAAAAGGAAATTGCAGGAGAGCGCGATACTCCGACCGGACGGGCACTTTATATTGCTCGTCCTCTCCAAATTAAAGACGAGGCATGCCTGGCTTGTCACAGTGTTCCCAGCGCCGCTCCGGCATCAATGATTAAGCTCTATGGCGAAGCAAATGGTTTTGGTTGGAAAATGAATGAAATCGTTGGAGCTCAAATCGTCTCGGTACCGATGTCACTGCCGATCAAAAATGCCGATCGCGCATTCAGGACTTTCATGATTTCTCTATTCGCGGTATTCGCGGTGGTCTTTATTGTGTTGAATTTGATGTTGAGCTGGATGATCGTTCGCCCAATTCAGAAAATGTCGAAAGCAGCCGACCAGGTAAGCACGGGAGACTTTGCGATACAAGAGTTCTCAGAGCTCGGCAAAGACGAAATCGGGGTGTTGGGAGCCTCATTCAATCGGATGAGACGCAGCCTGCAAAAAGCCATGCAGATGATCGAGGGCTAGCGACGATGGCAAACCCGTTGCTCGGCAATCTGAAGCGGACGCTCATCTGCAGCGTGATGTTTGTCGATATCGTCGATTATTCAAAAAAGACCGTCGCAAAACAACTGGCATTCAAAGGTTGGCTGAATGAGCTGCTGTCGCAGGCATTGCATAACGTTTCACCTGTCGACCGCATCATTTTAGATACCGGAGACGGCGCCGCAATCTGCCTTCCGGGCGACCCGGAAGAAGGGTTATTTATAGCGAACAGCTTGCGCGTTGCTTTGATCGAGCAGGATTTTCCCGAGTTCGAACTGCGCATCGGAATCCACCTGGGCCCGGTTAAGGTCGTCAAGGACATAAACGGGCGGCCTAATATAATCGGGGATGGAATTAACGTTGCGCAGCGTGTGATGAGTTTTGCTGCGCCAAATCAAATTTTGGTTTCGAGGTCTTATTACGACGTAGTATCCTGCCTATCTGAAGAATACGCGCAGCTTTTTCGTTATCACGGAATACACAAGGATAAGCACGTCCGCGAACACGAAGTATATGAAGTCAATATTTCAGGAACAGGCAACGTCGTGGCCAAAGAGTCGCAAGCACTCAACGATTCACCACGCGACGAGCCTGCGAATGCGATTTTCGAATCGGCGCTTCCCGAAAGTGATTTCGATGAGCAATTCCTTGCCGCCGTAACAAAGCTGCTTTCGCGGCATATCGGTCCTATCGCGACGCTAATGATCAAGAGAAGCGCAAAGAAAGCCGGTAACCGCGAAGAACTGGCGCGCACGCTGGCGGAAGGCATCCCGGTGCCAGAATTAAGAAAGGTGTTTCTTGATGAACTATGGGCGAAAATCGGGGGTCGACAAATCACGTCCACTTCGCCATCTGAGGAAACTCCAGCGGCGCAGAGCAGTACAGCAACGCCCGACGTTCTCACCGCAGAAACGCTTTCCAGCGTCGAGCATCTACTAGTGCAATACATCGGGCCAATGGCGAGAATATTGGTCAGCAAGTCAGCAAAAACGATGCACCATCCGGATGAGTTGCTCGCGGCTCTAGCTGAGACCATTGAAAGCGAGCGCGATCGGGCTGCGTTTTTGGCCGCCGCGCAAAAAACTCTTGGCCAGCCGTGATTTCAGCGACGGCCGAGTGGGTCGACCGGCCAGACCTACGTGATTAATTCGCGGCGCTCGGCGCGCAACCAAACATGTTGCTAAAGCGCTGCGAGGCGGGATAGGGAAATACATCTTCCATTTGTCCTGCCATAATGCGCTGCTGGATCGCTTTCCAGTACTCCGAATCGAGCAGGTCCCGATGATATTCATAAAAATATTTTTTCACCCGCCGATCCGTAAGCAGAAAGTTTTCAAATTCCTCCGGAAACATGTCGTTCGGAGCGACTGAGTACCACGGTTCTGCGGCGAGTGCGTCTTCTTCATTTCGCGGCTGCGGGAGCTTGCGGAAATTGCAGCGCGTCAGGTATTCGATTTCGTCATAATCGTAGAACACCACGCGCTTGTAACGCGTCACGCCGAAATTCTTAAACAGCAGGTCACCGGGGAAGATGTTGGCGGCGGCAAGCTGCTTGATGGCATTGCCGTAATCGTAAATCACTTGGCGGCAATCATCGTCATTGGCCTTTTCCACGTATAGGTTAAGCGGAACCATACGACGTTCGATGTACAGATGCTTGATCAGCAGCGTATCTCCCTCCTCCTCCACGAGCGAAGGGATTTCTTTTCTCAGCTCTCCAAGCAACTCGGGCGTAAATCGACTTTTCGGGAAAGCAACGTCGGAGTACTCCAGTGTGTCCGCCATGCGCCCCACGCGGTCGTGGTATTTGACCAGCTGATATTTGCTCTTTACCGTTTCACGATCGACGTCCTTCGGCGGTGGAATCACATCCCGGATGGCCTTGAAGACATATGGATAGGACGGCAGCGTAAAGACGACCATGACCATGCCTTTGATACCCGGGGCGATGACCAGTTCGTCATTTGAATGTTTCAAATGATGGAGGAAATCCCGGTAAAACATGTTTTTTCCCTGTTTCTGCCATCCGAGCAGTGTGTATAGCTCCCATGCCGGCTTGTTCGGCACCACGCTGCTCAAAAATTGTACAAACGCAGAAGGCACTTCAATGTCAGCCATGAAATAGGCGCGAGTGGAGCTAAAGAGCAGATGCAGGTGGTCCTGCTTGAGCAGAATTGTGTCGAGATAAAGCTTGCCTGCTTCGTCGTAAAGAATCGGTATGGCAAACGGGTGTTCATAGTTGCCATTAATCAGCTTGCCGACGAGGTAAGCGCCTTTGTTCCGAAAAAGCAACGAACTCAGTACCTGGACCTGTAGATTGGATTCGGCATGGAAAGGACGCGGCAGGTGCTGACGCCAAACGTGAAAAACGTAGTGGATGTCTCGATGCAAATCCGCGAATTGGGGTATCAAGCCATAGTCCCGGATCACCTGCAGAAAGGTGCCGCGCAATCCCGCTTTTCCCGGGTAATAATAGCGATAAGACGGCTCCTCGGACTCAATGTGGTCGGTCGATACTGCCGGCCGCACGAAAATAAAATTGTTGTGATAATAGGTCCGATTGAGAATTCTGCAGCATACCGAGTTGAAATAGGTTTCGGCCAGTTCGGGCCGTTTGTGATTGGTGAGCAAACCTATGTAATGCAGCTTGATTTGCTGCCAAGTCAGGTCGTCCAGCGATTCCGCCCGGAATTCCTGTTGCAGACGCTCGACGCCTTCCAGAACCCGCTGGTCGTAGAATTGAATGCGCTCGCGGGAGGTTTGCTGCACTGCCGCCCAGTCCTGCTTTTCAAAGCGTTCCTTTGCCCCGCGGCTGGTCTCGCGGAAAATTCGATAATGCTTGTCGAATCCTTCGAGAATCGCTTGGGCAACGGCAAAGGCTATCGTGTTCTGGCCGAGCCCGCGGAACGAGTGATGAATGACGCTGGCGCTTTCACGATGTGGCATGTTTAGGTTGCCTCAAGGCCTGGGTTAAAAGAACCAAGCCAACTATGACAAGCAGTATAAACCAAACCAGCGCCCAACCTGGGATGGAGAGCCCGAGGAAGCTCCACACGATATTCCCGCAATCGCCCGAACCCCTGAAAATCATCGGAAGGGCTTTCGATAGCGGAAAAGCGTCGAGCATGTAACCAATGCCGGGCCCGCACTCGAATGCCTTGCCGTGCGGTGCGTGCTGCAGCCAGAAATGCCAGCCGGCAATGCCCGCCCCCAAACCCGCAAAAAGTATCAGCATACCGGCGTAAACAGCCTGTCCCGCGGTCCGCGGATTGTGAACTGCTGCTACCAGACCGGTCAATCCGGTCGCAATGAAGGCCAAGCGCTGAAGGATGCAAAGCGGACAGGGTTCAAGGTGCTCAATATGCTGCAAGTAGAGACCAAATCCCAAGAGACCGGCGCTTACAAGAAGAACAGCAGCCCAGGCCAATCGACTCGTTATCGTGCTCATAGCGGTATCAGTACGCCCCTTAACCCACGATTACACTTGCGGGGTAATTAAGCAGATCGTATCAGTTGCCCCTGAAATAGCCCGCGGTCGCCTGCGGGCAATTTGGGGGTAGAAAAGAAACTGGCACTATCCCTGCGGACAGTGCCAGTCGCTATCCAGACGGAATTATTTCAAATGCTCGTTGATCAGCTTGGTCATTTCAAACATTGAAACTTGCCGTTTGCCGCCAAAAATTTCGCGCAGCCTTTCGTCGGCATTGATCATGCGTCGATTAATTTCATCCTGCAGCTTGTTCTTCTTGATGTAGGCCCATATTTTCTTGGTGATCTCAGTGCGGGCCTGCGCAATGGCACCCACAACTGCAGCGAGCGCCGGATCGGGCATCATGGGCCGCATGAATGCCGGATTTGGTTTGCGCTTCGCCACGCTGCGCTTCTTCTTGGAAGCCTTGGCCATTTTCTTTTTGGCTGGCTGCTTCCTAGCAGAGCTGGATTTTTTTCCTGCGGATTTCTTCCCCTTCTTCTTAGCCATGTGACTTCTCCTATCGTGTGGTCTGACAATCAATCTACGAGTTCGCTTGCCTAACGCCTATGGCAAGAACAACGAGAGCATGCCGAACATGAGGGTGTTTTGTCAATGATTTTTAGATGCGATGCAATTGAAGAAATCACCCGCCCTTGAGCTTCGCAAGAAACTGCGTTCTCAGTTTGGCAACCTTTGGCGCGACAACGAACATGCAGTAAGGCTGCGCGGGGTTGCGCAGAAAGTATTCCTGGTGGTAGCCCTCCGCGCGGTAAAAAGCTTGAGCAGGCACGATTTCCGTGACGATGCTTGAATTCCATATGTGCGCGTCATTTAATTCTTTAATCACCTGTTCCGCTTGAGACTTTTGTTCCGGCGAGTGGTAGAAAACAGCTGACCTGTATTGGGTACCTACATCGTTCCCCTGCCGGTTCAACGTGGTAGGGTCGTGAATGACAAAGAATACTTCCAAGATTTCCTTGAACGAGATTTCGGTCGGATTAAACACGATTTGCACCACTTCAGCGTGGCCCGTATTGCCACGGCATACTTGTTCATAGGTGGGATTTGTCGAGGCGCCACCCATATATCCAGACTCGACCGATTCCACACCCTTCAACTCATCGAACACGGCTTCCAGGCACCAGAAGCAACCCCCCGCAAGCGTGGCGATTTCTTTTCCTGAAGGAGCTTGCGCCGAATTCTCTTTTTGTTGTGGCATGCTGTCCTCCTGTCGCTGTTTGGGTTTACGGGAATATTGTAAAACTTTCCGGGTTGGACGTTAGACCCGTGGGGCAGCGCAACCGATAGGCTCTCTCCGTGTTGTCACAGCTGCAACTTGGTTCATGTCAACCAAATGATAAAAGCCCGTCTCATTACGGGACGGGCTTTTATTGATGGTGCCTGGCGGTGACCTACTTTCGCGTACGAATGCACACTATCATCGGCGCTGAGGCGTTTCACGGCCCTGTTCGGGATGGGAAGGGGTGGGGCCACCTCGCTATTGCCGCCAAGCGTAACCGCCTTAACGATCAGCCTCAGTCGCTAGCTGTCGGCCAATCGCAAGAAAAAGGAAGAAGTAGGGTTGAGAATTGTAATCAACAAACACCCGAATTGGCTAACAGCCGAGCACTGAAAACCAAATGTTGCTTAAGGTTATAGGATCAAGCCGCACGGTCAATTAGTATCGGTTAGCTCAAGGGCTTACACCCCTTACACATCCGACCTATCAACGTTGTCGTCTTCAACGAACCTTTAGGGGACTTACGTCCCGGGAAGTCTTATCTTGAGGCAAGTTTCACGCTTAGATGCTTTCAGCGTTTATCTTTCCCGAACTTAGCTACCCGGCTGTACGACTGGCGTCATAACCGGTACACCAGAGGTTCGTCCACTCCGGTCCTCTCGTACTAGGAGCAGCCCCCCTCAAACTTCCAACGCCCACTGCAGATAGGGACCAAACTGTCTCACGACGTTTTAAACCCAGCTCACGTACCACTTTAAATGGCGAACAGCCATACCCTTGGGACCGGCTACAGCCCCAGGATGAGATGAGCCGACATCGAGGTGCCAAACACCGCCGTCGATATGAACTCTTGGGCGGTATCAGCCTGTTATCCCCGGCGTACCTTTTGTCCGTTGAGCGATGGCCCTTCCATTCAGAACCACCGGATCACTAAGTCCTGCTTTCGCACCTGCTCGCCTTGTCAGGCTCGCAGTCAAGCTCGCTTGTGCCTTTGCACATTGAGGCGCGATGTCCGACCGCGCTAAGCGAACCTTCGAGCTCCTCCGTTACTCTTTGGGAGGAGACCGCCCCAGTCAAACTGCCTACCATGCACGGTCCCCGGTCCAGATGATGGACCCAGGTTAGAGCCGCAATGACGCCAGGCTGGTATTTCAAGGTTGGCTCCACGCAAGCTAGCGCCTGCGCTTCACAGCCTCCCAGCTATCCTACACAAGCCTCATCACAGTCCAATGCAAAGCTACAGTAAAGGTGCACGGGGTCTTTCCGTCTTGCCGCGGGGAGATTGCATCTTCACAAACACTTCAACTTCGCTGAGTCTCGGGTGGAGACAGTGTGGCCATCGTTACGCCATTCGTGCAGGTCGGAACTTACCCGACAAGGAATTTCGCTACCTTAGGACCGTTATAGTTACGGCCGCCGTTTACCGGGGCTTCGATCAAGAGCTTGCACCCCATCACTTAACCTTCCGGCACCGGG
>DATIXX010000023.1 GCA_035518095.1 Burkholderiales bacterium
GTCACTGGCAATTGCAAACTGCGGATTGATGAATGGACTTGTTCCACCGATAGCCGGTTGTATATGGCAGGCTGCGCAACTGTTTGCATTGAACCGCGGACCCAATCCCTCGCCGGTCTCGGCTCCAAAGTTAGAGCTTACGAAAGTGCCCTTGACTGAATCTGTTTCCGTGAAAGTTTTCAAGCTGGCATTGAACAGCTCCAGTTCTTCTGCACTCAGTCCAGGGAGGGGGGCGCCAGCGCGTGGCGCAGCGTTGGGTCAGCACCTGGGTCAATTACGGTTTTTCCAGATCCGAGAAGCGCCGGGACCACAACGATCAGGAGTCCAATAAGGAATCCTCCGGCTTTATTGTGGGGGTGTCCAATATTTGATGGATTAACATTGCGCAGCTTCGTAACCATGGGATTCTCCTGTTATCAATTTCCGCACGCGCCTATGATAGGTGCAGTCGGCGGGACTTTCATGATACCTGGCGGTCATCCATTGGCATCGCCGTCCGGTCCCGGATTTCAGGTTTAGCAGTCCTCGTGCCAGAATTTGAATAAGATTACAAAACAACCGGGAGCAGACACTAATAAATAAATACTGTCGCAGGAATGCGACAGGAAATCGTGATAAGGAATTATTTTACTGATTGCCTGCTGGTTTTGCTGTCACCGGCCAGAGACGACAAGGAAAGACCGAAGGATCCCGAGTTTTTGACCATACTAAAGATCACAGGCCGGCTGCCGAAAATATACGCTAACCGGATTTACGTCCTCGCAAGCGCAAACCCGTTCTCTTACAATCGAGCCGGATCTTATCACCTTCACCTGACTTGCATACCCGGCGCGGCTAAATTTCCGGATTGTCATTCATTCAGTATTCAAGACCTGACTGGTTTATTGCCCGTACAATCAGGTTGTATCCGCCCGCAGTAAATGAATGGATTGGCATATTCGAGGTCTACAACGTTATGTAAGGATTAAGGAGGAGAACTTCACCATGAGCAAGTGCATCCGAGGACTTGTCCTAATCTTGTTCCTGCCGTATGGCCAGGCGATGGCTGATGGGCCGACCAAAGTTTTGACTGAAGCGCGGGCGGTTGAACAGGTTCTGTACGCCTACGAGGACGCTTGGAGCCGACACGACGCACCTGCGATTGCCGGCTTTTACTACGAGCCCGCCATGCGCATTAGCCCGAATGGTCCCATCGTGCGTGCGACCCGCGCCGCGCAAGAAGAATTTTTCAACGGCCTGCTCCCAGAGCTCGTCAAGGAAGGCTATTCGAAAAGCGTCTGGGATCATCTTGAAGTCCGACTCCTTGACGACAACACTGCGATTGCCAGCGGCGTGGTGACACGCTATCGCGCGAATGGCAGCGTCTTCCAGCGCCAAGGTGTCACCTATGGGTTGTGGCGTACCGACCGCGGCTGGAAGATTTTCCTTTCAAAAACGCATGCACCAACCGCCGCGCTACACTTCCGCTGAGGAGCGACCGGTCCGGCACCCTGGCGGAATACCGTTCCCCGATATCGGCTGACAAAGTATGCTGAAGTAATTAGGGCGCTGTCAGAGCCAACCCTTGAATTCTGGATTTCCGTAAAGACACGATAAAAGCCCCAATTGCGGTTACCAAGCCAACGCTCAGGAATTCGATCAGAGGAATAGCGGCTCCACTTAAAGGACTTAAGTACTAAATAAGTGCAAGTGCTAACAAAATTCCCAGTAAGATTGATACGCTGATTTTTTCATTTGAACTCTCGCTTACCGACGGGTACGTATCGAATACCGAAACGCAAAAAAATGCGATCCCTATACCCCACCGAGCGCGAACCACGCCCCGGTGCTACATAAATATCTCCCAGATTCCAAGTTCGGTTTACGTTGACATTTAATGCTCTTACGACTAATCAATGCGAACTTGCCCACGATTTGCACAGATTATTCCAGAACTACTATGCAAACTAGTTTCGTAGATCCGGGGCATTCAGCAAAGCCCTCTGCATTTTCAAAAGCGCGTCCTGGGCTGCGCGTTCTCCGGAAAGCGAGAAATTGTGCTTAAATTCATCAAACTCAGCCTGGCCTTCGCCAGTGACCGAAATTATTGTCACCGGCTTTCCGTGACTGTCAGCGATGTTACAGGTCAACGTCACAGTAAATCGCGTTGGCGGCCAGGTAAGTATGCTTGAGGAAGACGAATTGGTGGCGATGACTGGCGTAATTACATAGCTGATCGATTGCTTGCTGATTGTGGCAGCATCGTTGGAGGATTTGAGTACGGTGACATTTTTGAAGACGTTGCTTAGCATCTTGTAAAATCCGGCCTCAATGTCTTTATAGGGTTGATAAGTCACCATGTCTCCACCACCACCTGGCGTTGTGACTGCTTTTTCGCGCGCGTCAGGAGCCATGTAATAGCCGACATTTTTGTCGATCGGCTGGGTGTTGTCGCGCTCAATCTTGCTAATATCGGGGCTGATAACCATCGGGTGTGCGCACCCGGTAACGACTACGACCGCAATGATGAAACACATACGTTGGAGGATTCGCATTTGAGTTACTCCGGATTTTTAGCGTTTGAATAAAGTAATCACTTGAGCGCTTGAACGAATGACCGATCTGCGTACAGAGTCGCCAAGAGTTTCTGAACCAGCTCCGGGTACGCCTGTTGAGCGCGTGGAATTGCGATGGCGCCGGCAAAAGACGATTCCCACTCGTAATGCGCGGACACTACTTTGTCATAACGCACCTGCCCGCTTTTTTTGACCACGAACCGGGCTTCGATATCGCCTTGCCCCATGCCGAAGGTGGCCGCGTCAAGGTCATTCTTTAAAAGTACGCCGGAAACCTCGACCACAGCATCAGGCGATAGCTTGCCGGCGAGTGTTAATTCTTGCTTGATTGCTTCTGCGACATAGTTAGCGTACGAATCTGCATAGGGCGACAAGAGTGAGTTGCCGCGCAACGAAATTGGATTGGCATTACCCGGACCGGGTTGGGAATGGAATTGGCCTACTTTGGCGGTATAGTCGCCGGCGTCCTTCAGTTCCTGAACGTTTTCCATTGACGCAGTATATTTTGGTGCCATCAACGAACAGCCGCTTCCCGCTACAACAAATAGAACAGCCAGCGACATCACTGCGACGCGGTGCATACAAACCTCCGTTACGCGGAACTCCAAGTTTTCCCCGGACGATCACCTACGGCGCAAATTCCACAACCACGCTACCATGCGTCGGCAAACTCGGCCGCGTTCGGGGAATTCCTGCGGCATTTGGTACATACTGAGATAAGAGTACTTACCGATAGCATACGGATCGGTTACAAATGACCTACTTTTGGTCGACAGTGTGAATTGGGACCGGACTGACCGCGTTGTTCGCGTCTCTGACTGGCGAGAATTTCACCCGGTATGCCATTCGCGCGATGGAGGTAAATCAGAAAAATGAATTAGCGTACTGCCTTGCAATATCTTGACGGCCCCGCTCCATCGCTTCGTCAAGCGCCTGCTCATCAGTATCGGCAGGTTCGGAGTCTGATTGGACGTCACTCCCGAAAACATATGGCCCGGTTTCATGCATAAGACTTGTCTTTGTTCGAATTAACCATGCGCGCGCATTTATAAATAGACCCGCCGGTCGATCGGCATTTTGGTCATCATGACTTTTTATACCAGTGCCTTTCGCGGTTGTTTCGAGGACGGCATCTAAGTTCTGTTCCAGCGCGCGCGTTCGAACATTCTGGTTTTTTAACTTACTTCCCATTTCGCACCTCCGCTGTTATTTGCCGTGTGCCACGTTGTTTGGAATCGTTATGACTACCCGCTTCGCTAGTGCACGCGCCTAGTACGAATACGAGCGCCGAAAAGGTAAAAACGCTGACCGATAACGCCAACGGGCTGAACCGATTGTTCAGCACATTTAGCAGAACAGTTTCCAAGGTTTTCTATCCAATCCCATTCACCTTCGTCATCGAGCACGATCTCTGCGAACTCTTCTTTATCCGCGTCTTGTGGCAACGCGGGTGCGCAAATGCGGCGGGCATAACCTTTGGTTTTCATGAAGTACCTCCTTTAAGTCGGATGCCTTTCAATCGATTCGCCATCGACTCTGAGGCACATGATGTGCTTCGGGTACATTCCGATCACATACGGATCGGTTACAAATGGGTTACTTTTAAAAGAGGGGAGATTCAGGAAGGATCAGATGGGGGTATCGATGGATATACAGTTTGACTCATTGCGTGACCAGCGCTATTGGAATGTTTTCTCCTACGGTCCGCAAATCTCGGCTTTGAAACGCCGTCAGGGGCAAGCCTTGAATCCTAAATTTCTTTTCCCGCTCCAAACACGTTGCTAACCGTCGAGCGTTCAACGTTCGCAGTCTGACAGATTCTGTATTTATGGTGGTTCGGTGATTCCGATACTTCAACCCCGATGACATTACGGTTTGCTTGGCAGTTTCAATATTTACGGAACGGCAGCACGTATTTTTGCCGGTATTCGGCCGCCAGTTTATCGGCCTGAACGAGCTGCTGGGGTGTCAGGCTTTTTCCTATGGTGTCCATTAGCTTTGCGGCGCGAAATTCGCCGAGTTCACTGGCCGTATCCGCCCAGGCAAACGCCTGCACCGAGTCCTGCGGCTCGCCTCTGCCTTCTTTATACAGGGACGCGAGATTCAGTTGTGCGCTGCCGTGGCCCTGTACGGCCGCCTTCATGAACCACCGGGCGGCCTCGGCGGGATTCTCCGGCACGCCGCGCCCCTGGTCGTAAAGCACTCCCAGATCGTTCTCGGCGCTTGCGTATCCTTGTTCGGCGGACTTTCTGAGCCACATTACGGCAGGTTCGTAATTGAGTGGAATGCCCAGCCCCTTGGCATACATAATGCCCAGCCGGTATTCGGCCCTGGCATTTCCACCTTCCGCCAGCGGCTTGAATTCCGCAAGCGCTTTCTTGTATTCCCCTTGATCGAAGGCGTCGAGTCCGGATGCAAAATCTGCCGCGCTCACGCTCGAGTATAAGAAACTCAATAGAACGAAAACCAGAAAATTTCTTACGCGGTTCGCAGTCAGTTTCATGGTAGTACCCGGTAAATGAGTAACTAAAAAGCGAGTCAGTGGAACCGTTTTATCAACCGAACAGCTCGCTTTGTTTAAGCTTTCGTTCGAGCATTATCGATCGCATGGCTGATTCCGCATGGGCCGATGCGCGCTGGATTCAATGGGCACTCAATTTCATTCTTGAATCTCCGCGGCGGAATCGCCAGCCACGGTCGATCGTACCTTTAATCTGACCGATTTGCCTTGCATCAAGTTCACACGGAACAAACAAGGTAAGGATCTCAGTTTGCCTAATTGTGTTTTGTGTTTGAACTCCTTTCTTGACCAATCCTCCGCGCCGAAATATATACTTCAAATCATTTCGATCGTCGGGTTCGTTCTCATCCGTGCACCGCATGGCGTAGTTCCTGCATTTTATTGTCGTTAAGCTTCAATCCGGCTGCAGCAACGTTCTCTTCTAGGTGTGGGACGCTGGAAGTTCCCGGGATTGGCAGAATGACTGGAGATCGCGCGAGCAGCCAAGCAAGAGCAACTTGTGATGGCGTAGCTTTCAACCGCTCCGCCACGCGGCGGACAGGACTGTCTTCACGAGTCAGTTGACCGGCCGCCAGCGGGAACCACGGAATGAACGCCATCTCCTCCTTTTCGCAATATTCCAAAACATCGTCCGATCTTCGGTCGGCCACGCTGTAGCGATTCTGGACGCTGACAATAGGAACTATTCCTTGCGCACGCTGAATCTGCAGCACGGTCACTTCCGATAGACCGATGTGCTTGATCTTGCCTTCGGTCTGCAGGGCCTTCAGGGTGCCGAGTTGATCTTCAAGCGGAACCTTCGGATCGATTCGATGCAACTGATACAGATCGATCCGGTCCAGACGCAACCGGCGCAGACTACCTTCGCAGGCGGATCTCAGATGCTCCGGCTTTCCGTTTTCGACCCATCGGTTGGGACCTGGCCGCTCGAAGCCCCCTTTTGTCGCAATTACCAGGTTTGCTGGGTAGGGGTGCAGAGCTTCGGCTATGATTTCTTCGCTCACCCCTGGACCGTAGGAGTCCGCAGTGTCGATGAAATCGATTCCTAATTCGACAGCACGACGCAATACTTGGATGGCCCCGGCTCGATCCGCGGGCGGGCCCCAAATTCCATTTCCCGTGATTCGCATTGCGCCAAATCCCAACCGCGTTACACGGAGATCATTTCCGATTAAGAATTCGCCTGCAGTCCCGGCGAGTCCTAGCCGTTGATGCGCAGCGGACTTGTTCTTCTCCATATTGTTCCTCCTTGTGCGCCGCCAAGCTGAGATTTAGCGGCTCAATATAAACATCCGGAGTAAAAACGGCCCTGAAACGTTTTATCAGCCAGTAGGCTTACTTTGCTCAGCCTTTTGATCAAGCAACATCGAGCGCTTGGGCATGCGGCGCGCCTTTCAATGCGCGCTCAATCTCGTCCTTGAACCGCTCGCTGCGTAAAGACCGACCCCGGCTCAGCGCCTCCCGAATTTGACCGAACTGGACAGAGTCAAGTTCGCTACACAAAAAGCAAGCTGAAGGGATAAGTCTTGGCTAATTACGTACTGGGCCCCTTCGGAATATGCTGTTCGCCCGAACGGCAACCCTCGGCTTTGCCCACCCGGGGCTCAATGTTGATCAGCATTCGCCAGCCTTACTCATTTCCGCCCATAACGGCACGGACAGATTGAGAGGGCCAGGTTCTGGTCTAGCAACTTCAAAACGCTACGGCAGCTAATCTTTTCTGAAAATTGCCCCGTAATGATAGGGAGGCAATTCCACGTAGCGGTCTCTTCTGAATCCCGCCGGTACAACTACAGCGGAAACCTCTACCGGGGACATGCGTGATTCCGTGCGTGGCCCGCGCGGTTGACCTAATACCGGGGTCTTTTCGCGCGGCAGAGCATGCCAGTTAACAATGGCGAAATAGCCGTCCGGCTTTAATATCTTGGCAACCTCGCATGCAAGCTCCATCTTGTTTGGCACGCCGTGAAAAGTGTTTGCGATAAGGACGTAATCGACCGCAACTGTTATCAGTTTAACCAACTCCATCGCGTCACCGAGTAGCCAGGTGCAGTTCTTCATCGTATTGCAGACTGCTTTCGCCTGCTCCAGCACGACAGGGTCGAGGTCAAACCCAATGACTCGTCCCGAGGCCAGGCGCCGGGCGATAGCAGCGGTGAAGTAGCCATCCCCACAGCAAAGATCAACCACGGTCATCTCCGGGTCAATTCCTAAAACGTCTATTACCGCATCGGGGTTCGGCCATAGTACGTGCCACCAATCCTGCCCCGGCATTGCGGTTCCTGGGAATATGTGTTCTTCAATCATCGCGGACATGGCTACTTCGCATCCCGCCGCACTCGGGCCAGCCCAGTCCCCTGTAAAGGAACGAAATGAGCACGACGAGAAAAATCTGAGGACATATCCATATCCGCTGAAACCCGTATCGGGGACCATCCCAATACATGATGAAAGTACTCCATTGAATGTTATTGGTTTGTTCCTGCCCGCAGGTAACTTGCGTATTGATATAGCCTACAAGGCGATATTACTACTGCTATTAAAAATGCGATATTACCTGGCGTGTGTATTGTTCAATCCGGGTCAAACAGTCGGTTACTGAATTAATAAATGAAGCGGTTGAGTCGACATCTCGTCTGAAAAAGGCGGATTCCATGAACGTTCTCTTAGTCTTTCGTGCTGCACATAAGGCTCAGAGTGCGGCCACTCTTTCTTCAGTTCTTGTGCGCTCAGTGCAGTGTGGCTCCCCGAGCACGTCTCGAACCAAGAATCGGGACTAGCGGTCAGTGGCACATAACAGCGGTTCCGGAGTAACTAATTGTGTAATAAGCCCCGTTGGAATGCTTTGTAGCTACGGCCCGCAAACTTCGGCTTTACGATACCGCAGCTCAACACTGATTAGAACTCCCTGCCAGCTTCGTGCATGACTTTTCGCATGGGCGAAAGCAGAAGCTATATTCCGGTGCGGTTGCCGAGGTTGAATCCAGCAGAAACCCGCATGCCCGGATTTAAACGGTATTTCGCGCGGTGTCAGTCAAGATATTGCAGTTGCAAAGACACGATTGCGTGCCATTGATGATCCCTACGAAAAACTAATATTTCAAAACCTGACTGCTTTTGTTTCTATACCACTACAACCGTCTATAACGAACACAAGCGCGAGGACAAATTGAGTAAAGGATGTTTTCATAATTGGCTACTCGCCAAAGTCGAAGATTTCGTCAGAAACAAGCGTGGGAAGAAAACCGTCCTGTTGCATTTTGAATATCAGAGTCTTCCAGATGTTTTCCCTTACTTCCTTTTTAACGCGCGCCGGTATCTTAAAAGTGTTCGCGATGACCCGGGGAAGCCTTAGAACCGTAGTTACGGAATCCGTAAGTGAATATGTCTTCTCTTCGTGGTCCTTTGTGACGACTTGGGCCGTCATGTCGAACTTCTCCGTACCCCATACCGGAATCAGGGGGCCGGTAGGTGCAGAGAACTGTTGCCACGCTTCCGAACCGCGCCAGGTGTTTATTATTCGGGCCTCCAATTGAGCCTTGATGTGGATGTCACCCCCATCGCCCTCCGTCAAAGCGGCAAAATACCCGGATTTATTCAGAACGTCCACAAATTCCGACTGGGCGTCCTCGAAAGAAAATTCGCCGATAGTAGCAAACGAATAGGTCGCGTCGGGTTTCAGAAATTCCATCGCGAGCAAGCGCGCAAATGCCGAACAGACATGCATAATTTCTTTCATTTGTGTCTCCTCCGTCTAATGTTTGCCGGCCATCCCTCGAACTCGCCCTGCCGGATTAAGCCCTGTTTGACATGAATCGAATCGGGGAGCGCACTTTGGTGAACGCACGTTCGTTTGAGCTGCGAATGGATGTCATAAACTAAAATGTTTTGCCGTTCTGGCGCGCCCCTGACGATGGCGACCGGCCATTTGCAGAGCGTACGGATTGATCTGCGTACAGAGCGAACCGTTTCCAAACAAACCGTCGTTTCTAATTTGCTGATCATTTGCCCCGCCTCCCCGTTGCCGCAATCGCCAAGGCGAGCCAAATTTGGACGTCGGTATCGAAATACGCAACAAATAACAAAATAGTTGCGTAACAAGTGCCGCTTGGTATCAAATATTGATACTTTTGGTTATTGTCGTCCATGGCACAGACAGAAGCCCTCGTCGCGACACTTAAAACGGCGCTCAAGCTCCGCGGCCTCACCTACCGCAACGTGGCGAAAGCGCTCGGTCTGAGTGAAGCGAGCGTCAAACGCTTGTTTGCGCAATCGGGCTTCTCGCTCGCTCGGCTCGATACGCTCTGCTCGCTAATGGGAATCGAGATCACGGACTTGGTCGAGATGATGGAAGTGGGGCGCAGCCGCATCAGCGAGCTCACGCAACGCCAGGAACAGGAACTGGTTTCGGACACTAAACTTCTTTTGGTAGCTTTTCTGGTGGTAAACAGCTGGACGTTTCACGAAATTCTGGATTATTACACGCTCCCCGAGTCCGAAGTGATTCGCTGTTTAGCGCGGCTTGATCGGCTCAAGTTGATTGAGCTCTTGCCGAAGAATCACATCAAGCTCCTGATCTTGCCAAATTTTGCCTGGCGCAAGAATGGACCGATCGAAGAATTCTTCAACACCCATATGCGCGAAGATTTTCTCAAGAGCCGGTTTGATGCCGAGGGTGAAGGATTTTTGTTTATCTCAGGCATGCTGTCCCGAAGTTCCAATGAGGTCTTGCGAAAGAAGTTCGAACAACTCGCGGCCGAGTTCGATGACCTCAACCGCCAAGACAGGCGATTGCCCATTGCGCAGCGATTCGGATCCAGCATGATATTGGCGATGCGACCGTGGCGGCCCGCGGTGTTCGAACGCTTCCTGCGAAAAAAGGATTGAGCCGCTGCCCGGTCGCCAGATTGCGCAGCTGAAAGTTAAAAGGGTTAGGCTTGGCTAATTGCGTAATCAGTTCCAGCGGAAAACGTTATTTTTATTAGCGCGAGCCTAGTGATTATGTTTCCGGAGTTTGCGGCGATCAGAGTTTCCCGCCCGCGCTGCCTAAATTAATTTCAGCAGAAATCTGCATCACCGGGCGCCAGTGTCCTTTTTTGCCGCCGAAAGCAGCCATTCGCGATTGCGTTCGCACACAGAATTTCGTGCAGGTCCAAGGTGAAATCTACTCCAAAGAGCCGCCTTGGCCATTAACGATAACGCACACCGCATGGGCGATTTCTCCCGGTGAGCCTGTGCCGGCGAACCAATTCGGCTTCTGAGGCAAACCTGTCGCATTATCGCGGATCCCTAGCCAATGCAAGACGCGTTGCAAAAGAATCTTCGCCGAGCGCCGCTGATCAAACAAAACCCATTCCTGCTTAATACGCCCACCATGAAAATCAAACCGCAGCCTCCAATCAGCTGCGGCAACAACCTTAGCCACTGAATCTTTCAAATGCCTGATGTCGTATGGAACAAGGGAAATGCCGCGACAGGTACGGTCCGAGGCAAAAGCCATTTTCACGTACTCATTGAATTCCAGAACTTTCAAACCAACGGCCACCCTGCTTGAGCAATGCGTTAAATCACACCAAGAATTCGCGGAAATGAAAGCATAGTTTTCATCAAGTATTACTACCGGTTGTTGCTTTGCCACGTTACAAGCAGCAGCTAACATAATAAGGCAGAATATGAGCAGCAGTTTCATTTATGCGTCCCCACGAACCTTCCACCACGGGTGGCAGTTATAGCAATCCTTCTACGTACGCAAAACTGGGCTCAGGTCTCGATGCATCGGTTTTCCCATATTCTTATTTTCCAGGATTGTTGGTCAAGCTTGGCTGATTGTGTGAGCTGCATGATTGAAACATTTTGCTCTCATGCCGCGCAACCTTGACCGCGTCGACAAGGACTGCCGACATATATTACCGGCCCTCGGAATTTCTAAAACTCGTTGGTGCAATACTTGGCTCGCGCCTTGTATCAAGCATTTCGGGTTTTGGGTAGTTTTGCTCTTGCTGCATTTTCTTGGTCGAAACATATCTCGCGTTTTTTGCGGTTTCAACTTCATCAATAAATTCTATTGGATCTTG
This sequence comes from Burkholderiales bacterium, assembly GCA_035518095.1. Classification (NCBI taxonomy): domain Bacteria; kingdom Pseudomonadati; phylum Pseudomonadota; class Betaproteobacteria; order Burkholderiales; species Burkholderiales bacterium. Next base: position 11,151 of record DATIXX010000023.1, read on the forward strand.
GTCGCCCAGCACCCCCAAGGGGACATTCATGACTGCGTTGGAGGATGACAGGACGACAGCTCGTTCAATGGTCGCGAGGTAAGCCAGCAAACACAACGCCATAAATGTAAGGCCAATGGCCCATGCGAAGTCGACATACCTGACGAGATAGAATCCCGCTATGCCGAAGACGATGCCCACGCCAATAAAGGAAGGATGGTTGCGATAAATTAAATTGCACGATACGATTTCTTCCAGCATGAAACTGGTGACCAGTTTTCTGCCCAGTGTCCTGGATTCAAAACGGACTCGATGAGTCGTCAGTACTAATTTCGTCGACTTGGATTCAAAAAGAATCTTCTCGCCAGGCATGTAATGCATACGAACCTCCTCCTGATAAGCGGCGCAATCTTGCCATGCCTATCAACGATCAACGACTTGTTACATTTCTTGTTAATGGTATTCCGCTGTTCCCGTTCACGCAAATGGGCTCGGGTCTTGAAATATTAGTTTTCCCATATTCTCATTTTCCAAGAAAAAATCGGGCTTGGCTTACTGCCAAACGGTTTTTATCGGGAAATGTTGCCCTTGGCCTGCAAACCTTGGCTTTGCGTTGCTTGGGCCTAAAGCTGATTAAAGCGCTTCGCCGGCGTCGTACGTTGTGTTTTGAACCGGTGAAGGCAGATACTCGAGAAGAGTGCGGCTGCCAAGATTGATTTGGACAGAAACCTGCATGCCCGCGGTGAGGCAATATTTCGCGCCGTCTCGGTCAAGATATGGCGCTTTCCAAAACACCTTTGTGCGAAAGCCGCTTTGCACCGAATTGCACTATGCGATCGTTCAGAATTAACCCTACGCAAACCCGTCTCCGAGGCAAAGTGCTCACTTAGTCTGGCTGTCAATCCGCCTTTTTTGGTTAGAGCCCCGCTCGGGAATGGTTTGAATCCCGTTGCTTTCCTTGCCCACATCGTTGGTCGCTCCCGCACTACACGATATTTCTTATCCAAATCGTCATCTCGCATCCTGGTGCTCCGGCGCGTCGGCTTTGAGTGATGCGACCTTGCGGGCGTAGAGACCGATGCCGGGCATCGCGCTTAGTCCGTGGGCAAAGATGCTAAGCAGTACGGTTGCCATGACCGCAAAACGGATCGTTGACTCGCCCGGGAGATGCATTTCCTCTTCCAGATAGACCAGGCCGAGAACGATAGAGGCTAAACCGCGAGGACCGAACCAGCCCATGAAGACTACGCTGGCCGCGCTGAGGCGGGTACCGATAAGCGCGATTGCCACCGGCAGCATCCTCACTAGCGTCAGGCTTAGCAGCGCGTATAACCACGATGCCATGCTGAACTGCGGCCAAATCCGCACCACCGCCATGCCAAACAGAAAGAATACGACCAAGTTGATCAGTTGTCCCCATTCCTCAGCGAACTCGCCACTGTGCTTGCCGACATCTTTGAATCCAATTTGCACAGCCAGGCCGGCGACGAACGCCGCGATGAACATGCTTGCGCCGACTATTTCCGACGCCACCACGCAGAGTAGCGGCAGCGCGACTACACCAATTTGCTGGAATGATTCCGCGATCCACTCCTTGCGGCGGGCCAGGTCCAGCGACCACCCGCCGACAAGGCCAATGGCCAAGCCGACCAGCAAGCCAAACCCAAGCTGTTCCACAATGAACTGCAACAGGCTGGCCGCACCACCTTCGATTTTGGCGGCCGCGAAGGCGATGAAGAACAAGAGGAACGGGACGGAAAGTCCGTCGTTAAGACCGGCTTCAACATTGAGCGCTTGGCGAATGCGCATGGACACCCGCGGGCTGTTCACGATGATCTGTCCCAGGCCGGCGTCGGTCGGCGCGAGGATCGCGCTCAGGATTCCCGCTTCCAACAAAGAGAGTTGCGGGAACACGAACCGCGCGGCAACCGCGCCCAGAAAAATCGTCAACAACATGCCAGTGCTTAGCAACCGCGCCGGCAGGTTTCGAATGCTGCGTAAAACGTTCAAGTCGGTGCGGCTGGCATCTGTGAAGAGGAGCATCACCAGACCTACTTCGGCGAGGTTAAGCGAGACATCGGAACCCAATCCGGCTCTAAAAATCCCTTGCAAGGCAGGAAACATCAGTATGCCCGCGGCCGTGAACACAATGGGCGCGGTCACAATTGTCTGCTCCAGCCGTCGCGACAATAGGCTGTAGAGAAAGAGTAACAAGACAAAGACGACCAGAGGGGTCATCGCTAGCCACTTTCTTTAACCGCAGCCACAAAGTTCACGCCTTCTGCGCACAAACAAAAAGCACACAAAAGGGCTCAGGTTGTGGTAACCCCGATTTCGCGGACACATAGTTAAGCAACACCGTTCATTGCTTCAAACTGGGCGGGGCTCACATAGCCCAGTGCCTGATGCAGTCGCTGCCGGTTGTAGAAGCTCTGGATGTATTCGAAGATTTCGGTGCGAGGTCGCGGCAAAGGTATCGCAATCCTGGCGATCGGTAAAAAATCGCGCCTGAGCATCCTGCCCCGAGAGTGTTCGGTTAGTCCATACTTCCTGTGTCTGTGGGCTGGCAGCACAGGCAGCCAAGTAGAAAAAATTAGGTACAGGATTTTAAGGTGTCGGGATCGCATTTATTCTGCTGAAGTTGAATGTCAGGAGTGATATTCTAATTGCGTCAAAAACTACTCGTTCCAAATTCCAAGTGTTTCATTAGACTACTACAACTCATAGGCGGCGACTACTCAGGGAATTCTCAATGTTTGAACATCGCAGCAGCCCGCTTTTGCCTTGGCGAAGTTTTCTCCGCCGCTTGATTCTAAGCATTATGCTCGGGTTATCTCTTGTGGTGCTTTCGCTTTTTGTCGGCATGTTGGGCTATCACCATTTTGAAAACCTGTCCTGGGTTGATGCCTTCGTAAATGCTGCCATGATTCTTTCCGGCATGGGGCCGGTGAGTCCCA
>DATIXX010000024.1 GCA_035518095.1 Burkholderiales bacterium
GGGCCTTTGGCGCGACTTTGTGCTGCGCCTCTCGTCCACGCCAGTCGTGAGCATCGCCAAGATTCGCGGCCGCACGCGCGGCATCGGTAACGAGTTCGTGCTGGCCTGCGACATGCGCTTCGCCAGCCGGCAAAGCGCCCTATTCGGCAACCCCGAGATCGGCGTCGGACTAGTCCCGGGCGGCGGAGCGCTGGAATGGCTCCCGCGCCTGGTCGGCCGCTCGCGCGCACTTGAGATCGTCCTCAGCGGCGACGATTTCGATGCTGATATCGCCGAGCGCTATGGTTGGGTGAACCGCACGCTGGACGATGACGACCTCGACTCGTTTGTCGATGCGCTCGTCCGGCGTCTGGCCTCGTTCGACCGTGAAGCGCTAGGCGCGGTGAAGGCCCAGGTCAATCGGTTCGGGACGCCGACAGCTACCGAGCTCCAGTCGAGCAACGACATGTTCTTCTCTGCCCTGGCCTGGCCCGGTCAGCGGACGCGCCGTGCCAGGGTCCGCAGTATGGGTTACGGCGTTCCGAGCGACTTCGAATTGAACTTCGGCAGGCACCTGCCCACGCTCGGGCGGGCGGACGACAATGACACGGATACGCAGCCCGATTGATCGTCGCCCTGGATTTCTGAACTCGGCACCGACGTTCGACGCCCGCCCGCGCCCCATTAGTAAATGCGACCCCCCAAATGGGGACACAAGCAAATCGGAGGTCCCTCCAATGGAAGAGCATGTCATCATCGAATCGAGCTCCTCCGCTATCATCAACACGCCGCTCGATCAAATAGACATTCCCCCGTGGTTCTTCAGCCTACCGGACGATGAGTATCAAGGCTGTTCACCCGCTCATTCCGCGGCCGGGCCGACCACCGCACGTGACGGCCGGCGCATGTCGATCAACGTCGAGGTCATCGGTGGAACGCCGATCTCTTCACTCCGAACCGGCTTTGCCCTTTGGCGCAACGAGCCCAAAACCGCCACGACTTCTGCATCGCTACGCGACTTCGGCTCACTCTTTACGCCACTTTGGACCAACACAGACCGTGCCAAGGTTGGTCTCTGACCTTTTTCACTCGAGACCACATAGACACGTTAGCGAGGAGATTCGTTACATAAGCGCGATAGCTTCCAAATCGAAAGACGCAGAGGCGAAAAACGCACTGACGTCCGGTAGGCTCTTCTTCCTGGACCTCGGCGCCGGCCGCGTACTGTCCGCAAACCCTGATGGCTCCGATTTGAAGACCATCATCAACGAAAGCCGGAAGTTGCCCGATGGCCTGGTGCTCGATGTCGCCGCTGGGCACATCTGCCGGACCAATGTGGGTGATCCCAAGAGGAATGATGGCTCATCATGCGGTCGGGTCTCAATGGCAAGAACATGATCACCAATGTTCCGCCTGGCGGCACGTTCACGCCGAAGCAGTTCCAGCTGGAGAAGAGGAGCGCCAAGCTTTACTGGTCGGACCGGGAAGGCCTGCGGGTGACGCAGGCAAACCTGGACGGGTCGGAAATCGAAACTCTCGTGGATACGAGTCCGGGCGATTCGCGGCTGGAATCGGATCAGAGGAAATGGTGTGTCGGCATTGCGGTGGACGCTGACGGCGGCAAGTTCTATTGGACGCAGAAGGGTGGTCACGGCGCGGGTTTGGATCGAATTTTTCGGGCCAACATCCAAGTTACGCAAGGTCAGTCGGCCGAGAACCGCAGGGACATTGAGCTTCTTTATGACAATCTTCCGGAGCCGATCGATCTGGACCTCGATCCGGTTAATCGGACGCTGAATTGGACCGACCGCGGGGACCCGCCGCGTGGCAACATTGATTTAAATGCAATGACAGAGGGAAAAATGAATTCAAAACAGCAAATGGAAACCCACGAAGGCTCTCGGCCGGCTAGCGCCGAGCAGCGGTTGAAAGAACTCGGCATCAAGCTCCCGGCGCCGCCTGAGCCCTTTGGCACCTACGTGGAGGCGGTGCAAACGGGCAATCTGCTGTTTCTGACCGGGATGCTTCCCACAGAAGGCCGCGAGGCCAAATTTATTGGGCGTGTAGGAGCGGAGCTCGATGTGGAAGCGGGGCGAAAGGCGGCTCACCTCGCGGCGCTCAACTGCCTCGCTGTTGCCCGTGAGTATTTGGGATCACTCGATAAAGTGAAGCGGATCGTTCGGCTCGGGGTTTCCGTAGCAACTTCTGGAGATATCCGCGATCAACCGAAAGTCGCTGACGGCGCTTCGGAGTTGCTGCAAGACGTCTTCGGAAAAGACAAGAACCCTTGCCGCCTGGTGTATGGCGTCGCAAGTCTCCCGCTCGGCACCCCGGTCGAACTGGTGTGATCTTGGAAGTGCAGCCCTGATCTAACCGGCGACGAGGAATTCTTCTGAGGTTTAGTCACATGCTGTCACGGTTATTGTCTATCAACGTGGGTAAACCCCGCGAGATTACGTGGCGTGGGAAGACTGTTTACACGTCCGTGTGGAAGGGGCCAGTGCAGGGACGGCGCCTGGTTCGGCGGCTCAACATCGATGGTGACGCACAAGGTGATCTAGCCGGCCACGGTGGAGAATACCGCGCTGTGCTTGTCTACCAGATGGAGTCCTATCACTATTGGCAGCGTGAACTGAAGCGAGGCGAGTTCACATTCGGGCAATTCGGAGAGAACTTCACGGTGGAAGGTCTGGCCGACAGCGAGGTCTGCGTCGGCGATCGTTACCGCATCGGCGGCGCTCTCTTCGAGGTTACGCAGCCGCGTGTGACGTGCTACCGCGTTGGCATACGAATGGATGAGCCCAGGATGGCGGCTTTGCTGGTCGCACATCACCGCCCGGGGTTCTATTTTCGCGTCCTAGAAGAGGGCGATGTGGGCGCCGGCGATGAAATCGTCAAAGTTGCCGAGGGTCCTGAACGTCTCACGGTCGCCACGGTCGACGCGCTACTCTATCTCCCCGCACCCGCCAAAGAAGAACTTGAGCGAGCTTTGCGCATCCCGGCCCTGAGCCCGGGCTGGAAGTCTTCCTTTGAGGCTCTGTTGGGGCAGATAACGCAGCCGGGTTCGCGCATGGGGAATGCCGGACTGGCGTCACCCGACCAGATGGTCACGGCTACTCCCGGATTCCGGCCTCTCATAGTGGCCAGAATGAATCGCGAGAGCAGCAGTGTGGTCTCCCTGCTGCTGGAGCCAGTTGACGCTCGTCGTCTAACCGTCCCTCTGCCCGGGCAGTTCGTGGTGTTGCGACTCGGTCCTAAACCTAACGCGCCTCCAGTTTTGCGCAGCTACTCGCTGTCCGATCTGCCGGACGCCGGTCATTACCGCATCACCATTAAGGAGGAGCCGCATGGAATCGCCAGCACTTACCTGAGCACGCAGCTTCATGTAGGTGATGTCCTGGATGTCAGCGCGCCGCGCGGTGCCTTTATCCTGCGGCGCGGCAATCTTCCTGTAGTGCTGTTGAGCGCCGGCGTCGGTGTGACCCCGGTGATGGCCATGCTCCACGCGCTTGCAGCACACACGTCGCGGCGCCCGGTCTGGTGGATCTATGGAGCGCGCAACCGCCCGGATCATGTCTTTGCCCGAGAAGCACACGATTTGCTGGCTAAACTGCCTAATGCCCGGAGCTACGTCCGGTACAGTCGGCCGGACCCGACTGACCGTCTGGGCGTCGACTTCGATGCGGCCGGCCGGCTGACCGTCACGGTCCTCGAAAAGCTGGGCGTACCCCGCGAATCCGATTTTTATCTGTGCGGCCCTCCCGCCTTCCTTGAGGATTTCACCGCCGGACTCGATGGCTGGGGCGTGGCCGGTGATCGCATCCACACCGAGATATTCGGTTCAGGCAAGTCTGTCACGCCAGGTGTGACGAAAGCCCCGCGCCCGGTACCGCACGTGCCTGAGGGATCGCCCGGCGGAGGTCCAAGAATTTCATTTGCTCGCGCCGGCCTCACGGTCTCTTGGGGTCCCAAGTTCCAGAGCCTGTTGGAGCTCGCCGAAGCCTGCGACGTCCCGGTGCGCTGGTCTTGCCGGACCGGGGTTTGCCATACCTGTGAGTGCGGGTTGATTTCCGGGTCGGTGAAGTATGATTTCGCGCCGCTCGAGCCTCCGGCGACAGGGAACCTATTAATTTGCTGCTCGCGCCCCCAGGGAGACGTGGTAATCGACATCTAGAACGCAATGATTGGAAGCTCGCGTCACCGGCGTGACGCGGGTTCGTCTTTGGTGTCGAGAGTCTCCCGCTTGGCACGCCGGTCGAGCTGGAAATCATTTTTGAGGTCGCGGAGTAAGAGAGGCTACGTTATGCGGGGACCCGCCGCAAAGCGACCCCCGGGGTGCCATTCGCCATCTCGATTGGCGCCGATCGCTCTGACGACCACGAACATGGGGCGTTTCTTAACCGCGCTCCTGGTCTGATTGCAACCGTACAGTGGATCCGAACTTTCAAGCGAAGGAGGATATATGCCAGACAAGAAAACAGCAATCGTCACGGGAGCATCGGGGGGTATTGGTGCGGGTTTGGTCGAAGGCTTCCTGAAGCACGGTTATAACGTGGTCGCAACGTCTCTTCATGCAACTGTATTATTGACTGCCTCGCCCGACCTAATTCTCGTCGATGGAGATATCGGTAAGCAGGAGACCGCCGCCAAAGTGGTCGATGCCGCGATCAAACGCTTCGGAACCATCGACGTTCTTGTGAATAACGCGGGAATCTACTACGTCAAGCCTTTCACGGAGTTTACTACCGAGGACTTCGACGCCTTGGTCTCGACCAATTTGCTGGGATTCCTCTACATCACTCAGCTCACTGTAAAACAGATGCTGAAACAAAAATCGGGCAGCGTTGTGAACATCACTGCGTCGCTTGCCGATCAACCGATCGCTGGCGTCAACGCCTCGGTTTCGATGATTACGAAGGGCGGACTGAATAAAGTAATTCGGAGTCTCGCTATCGAGTATGCGAAGGAAGGTATCCGATTCAACGCCGTAGCCCCCGGCGTCGTGGACACACCACTGCATAAGAATGATCCTAAGGACTCTCTTAAGAAGTTGCAGCCAATGGGGAAAATCGCGGACGTAAAAGACGTTCTCGACGCTGTCCTCTACCTGGCGCAGGCGGACCAAGTCACCGGAGAGGTACTCCACGTGGATGGCGGCGCCCACGCTGGCCGTTGGTAATCGCGAGACAGTTCAGTTCATTTAGGAAGAAGATTAACAATGAATCAAATAGGACCAGCCCGGATATTCTGACTTCGATTAAGGTGAACGCATAGGAGGAAAGAAGATGGCAAATCTGAAGAATGAAATCCGTAGCAACGACTCCAGAGATACGAGCGTCGCGAGAGTCGACATGAAGCTCGAGGTGGTCGTCATCCCCGTCTCGGATGTCGACCGCGCGAAGGGTTTCTACGGGGGGCTCGGGTGGCGGCTCGACGCCGATTTCGCCAGCGGCGACGACTTCCGCTTGATTCAGTTCACGCCTCCGGGCTCCGGGAGCTCGGTCCAATTCGGCACGAATGTTACCTCGGCCGCGCCCGGCTCGGCGCAGAACCTGTACCTGGTCGTGTCTGACATCGAGGCCGCGCGCGACGAGCTCGTCGCCGTCGGTGTCGGGGTCGGCGAGGTGTTCCACGAAGGGACGCGGGGCGCTCGTTTCGGCACGGACGGTCGCGTCAACGGCCCTGCGTCCGATCACGCCAGCTATCGCTCCTTCGTCACGTTCAGCGACCCAGACGGCAATCGCTGGCTGCTGCAAGAGGTCACGACGCGGCTTCCCGGACGAGGACTCAGCATGGACGTCGCGACTCTGACGGAGCTTCTGCGAGAGACAGAGAAACGCCATGGCGAGTACGAACCGACCGCTCCGAAGCACCACTGGTCGGGCTGGTACGCCGCCTACATCGTCGCGCGCGAGAACGGGAGAACTCCCGACGGGGCAGCCGAAGATGCCGCGCTCCGCATAGAAGGTGCCCGCGCCCGCGTGCCGGGGTAGTTGGCATGCGACCCGACATCATTCTCAGCGGGCAGGCGAGGCACTCGATCACGGATTCTTGGAGGAATCATGAGCACCGCAACCACCACCTTTCCCATCCAACGCGAACCAGAACTATTTGGGCAAACTGTCGTCGTGATCGGCGGTAGCGCCGGAATTGGGCTCGCAACGGCCCGACGAGCGCGCGCCGAGGGGGCGAAAGTGATCCTCACTGCTCGGAATCCCGAGCGCCTCAAGAATGCAGCGAAGGAAGTTGATGCGGTGAGCACCGCCGCCTTCGACGCCTCGGATCCAGTTGCGATCGAGCGGTTCTTCCGTGACCTGCCGATGATTGACCACGTGATGTTGACCGCCGGCCGGCCGTACTATGGACGCCTCGCCGATATGGACTTCGCAAAGAAACGCGATCTTATCGGTGAGCACCTCTTGCTGGCGCTCTATGTCGCCCGCAACGCGGCTAACAAAATGAGACCGGGAGGAACGCTGATCTTCATGGGCGGAACTGGTGGCCGGCGTCCAGCCATCGGCATGAGCATCGCTAGCGCGGTCACCGCCGCACTCCCCAGCCTCACCGCCAACCTGGCGCTCGAGCTCGCGCCCGTCCGAGTCAATCTCATCGCCGCCGGCTTTGTGGACACGCCGTTGTCGGCAGAACTTCTCGGCAACGATCTGGAAAAACGCCGCAATCAGCTTCGCGCCACGCTTCCCATCAGGCGCGTCGTCGGACCGGCCGACGTCGCCGCGCTGGCCGTACACATTATGACCAACACGGCCCTCACAGGCGCGACCTATGACATCGACGGCGGGCAGCAGCTCGTCGCCGGTTAGCTAAAGGGGCCACTAAGGTGGCTTCGATCTTCTTAAAAGGAGGTACCTAATGTCGCGGCATTTCGATGCAATCATTATCGGGACGGGCCAGGCGGGCCCGTCCCTGGCGGCGCGATTGTCAGACGTGGGCAAAACCGTAGCCATCATCGAACGCCACAAGTTCGGCGGCACCTGCGTGAACACGGGATGTATCCCGACCAAGACGATGGTTGCAAGCGCCTACGCGGCTCACGTTGCCCGGCGCGGCGCCGACTATGGTTTCAGCATCAACGGTGATGTGCGCGTTGATATGAAGCGTGTGAAAGCGCGCAAAGATGCGGTTTCCGGGCGCTCGAACGAGGGCGTAGAGGAATGGTTGCGAGGATTGAAAAACTGCACCGTTATCCAGGGCCATGCCCGCTTTCACTCGTCTCACACAGTTATGGTCAACGATGAAATCCTGGAAGCCGACAAAGTTTTCATCAACGTTGGTGGGCGCGCCTCTGTTCCCGCGATCCCGGGAATTAAGGATGTCTCATTTCTCACAAACTCATCGATGATGGATGTCGACTTCTTGCCGGAGCACCTCGTCATTGTCGGCGGAAGTTATGTTGGGCTGGAATTCGCTCAGATGTATCGCCGCTTCGGGAGCGAAGTCACGATTGTAGAGATGGCGCCGCGCCTGATTCGACGTGAAGACGAAGACGTTTCCGATGCCGTGCGCGAAATCCTGGAGCTTGAGGGGATACGCATTCAGCTGAATGCGGAATGTATATCGCTGGCGAAGCGCGACAGCCGTATCGCCGTCGGCGTCGAATGCGACGTAGGTCCGCCCGAAGCATTAGGCACTCATGTACTTCTAGCAGTGGGACGTGTTCCCAACACGAATGACCTAGGTCTCGACCGGGCCGGGGTCGCGACCGACCAACATGGCTACATCATCGTTGACGATCAACTGCAAACGAACGTGCCCGGCATCTGGGCCCTGGGTGACTGTAACGGCCGCGGCGCCTTTACGCATACTTCATACAACGACTATGAAATCGTCGCCGATAATCTCCTCAACGCAGATCATCGCCGCGTTTCAGACCGAATCCAAACCTATGCTCTGTTTACAGATCCGCCGCTAGGCCGATGTGGCATGACGGAAGCCGATATACGGAAGTCCGGGCGCGCCGCACTCGCTGCGAAACATCCGATGAGCCGAGTGAGCCGGGCGGTTGAGAAAGGTGAGACGCAAGGTTTCATCAAAATCTCTGTTGATGCGGAAACAAAACACATTCTGGGTGCTGCCATTCTTGGGACCGGAGGCGATGAAGTGGTTCAGACTTTGCTGGACGTCATGTATGCGAAGGCGCCGTATACGGTGGTACAGCGCGCAATGCATATTCATCCGACCGTTGCGGAATTTCTCCCCACCGTTTTGTCCAAACTGGAACCCTTTTCGTAGGAGGCAGTAGTCGGCGGCCAACGCTACGGACATGGACGGAGCTGTGCACCTGGTTGAGGCTCGCATTCAACAAATCTGGTTTTCGATTTGGATGAACGTATATGAGGGAAGAACATGGCAACTCTGAAGTTTGACAAAGAGATCACTGCACCGCACGCGGCACCATCGATTTGAATTAGACTGGAGAGAGACAAATGTCTGAAGAAATCAACCACGATCGCCGTTACTTTCTCGGCACTGCGGCCATGACTGTTGCCGCCGCGCAGCTCAGCCTTATCGGTTCTGCGAAAGCACAGTCCGGCACGGCAAATTCGCCAAACTTGCCAATGATAAAGGCGGGGACGAACACGTCATTCGCCTCATTAAATCAGATCAACGCCGGCCTCCTGAACATTGGATATGCTGAAGCCGGCCCTGCCAATGGCCCGGCGGTAATTCTATTGCACGGCTGGCCCTACGACATTCACAGCTTTGTCGATGTCGCGCCATTGCTCGCATCGGCAGGCTACCGGGTGATCGTTCCGTATCTGCGGGGCTATGGCACGACGCGCTTTCTTTCCAATGAAACGTTCCGGAATGGCCAGCCGTCAGTGGTCGCTCTCGATATCATCGCTTTAATGGATGCTCTCAAGATCGAGAAGGCGATTATCGCCGGTTTTGACTGGGGAGCGCGGACGGCCGGCATCGTGGCGGTACTTTGGCCTGACCGCTGCAAGGCGATCGTCTCCGTGAGCGGTTATCTGATCGGCAGCCAAAAATCCGGCATGGTGCCGTTGCCGCCAAAGGCTGAGTACGAATGGTGGTACCAATATTATTTTGCGACCGACCACGGCCGCGCCGGCTACGAGAAATACCGGCACGACTTTGCAAAGCTCATTTGGCAGCTTGCTTCGCCGAAGTGGAACTTCGACGATGCCACTTTCGATCGCACGGCGGCGTCGTTCGAAAACCCGGATCATGTCGCTATCGTTATCCATAATTATCGCTGGCGGCTCGGACTGGCTGAAGGTGAGCCGAAATATGACGAACTGGAAAAGCGGCTTGCCGAGGGTCCGGCCATCACCGTGCCCGCCATTACCCTTGAAGGTGACGCCAATGGCGCACCGCATCCGGACGCCAGCGCCTATGCCAACAAATTCTCGGGTAAATATTCGCACCGGATTATCAAGGGCGGTATCGGGCATAACCTGCCTCAGGAAGCGCCGCAGCACTTTGCCCAAGCTGTTATCGACGTCGACGGTTATTGATCGGCGTTATCATGCTTTGGCCGTTTCCTGGGAAGCGCCGCCACGTTGCCGACACGTCCGCCATCTGAAAGGAATACATCTAACTTCCGTGCGATTTCGCGTGCTTATCGATGGACAGCCGCCGGGCGCTGCTCACGGAATTGACGTTGACGACCAAGGCAACGGCACCGTTAGCGAACAGCGGCTGTATGAGTTGATCCGACAGCAGAAACCCATCGCGGATCGATAGTTCGAGATTGAGTTTCTCGATCCCGGTGTGGAGGCTTATGCGTTCACGTTCGGCTGATCGTCGGCGCCGGCGATGGGCCGCCCGTGTTGCTTATGTATGGAATCGCATATGACATTTACGGGGATGTGGACGTTGCGCCTCTTCTCGCCGCGCGCTGCGCGCGGAGGGAGCTCCCTTAGACATCCACGTTGGGGGCGCCGTCGTCAAGAACTCGGGCCACTGGCTGATTGAGGCGGCCCGAATCAGGTCATTTCCAAGCTGGTCTCCGTCATCAATTACTGAGACACCCGGAATATGACAGTTCCGTGACAAAGAAGCAGGTTGTCTCTGATCGTTTCTTCAATACTGCCCATTGACAAAATGGGATTTTTGCCGCCATCCTCCAAGGCGCGGATGACGAGAAGTGATTTCGTCTTCGCGACTGGTAGCCAATCCTCGCTCGGCCGTACGTCAACCTATGCGCTCATCTACTGAAAGCTCACCTGGGCTTAACGTTTTGATATGTCTGCAGTCCCCATCTACTTCAATGACTTCCCGAACGGAGAGCGGATGGTGCCTCTCAACAGACGACGTACCATCGCAGGTGATCGCGCGTAACCGATTGAATTGTGTTTCATGAATACAACCTGTCAGCTGAAAGGAGAACATAACAATGGGAAAGAGTGATGCAATTCAACTTAAGGGACGGAAGAAAGACGCCTTCGAAACGACGACCGATCTTAGCCACAAAGGTGTCGTGGAAATCTCAGGTGCCCTACGTCAATTGCTTGCTGACGTGTTCGCGCTTTATCTGAAGACGAAGAATTTCCACTGGCACATGAGTGGGCGCCATTTTCGTGATTACCACCTGCTCCTGGACGAGCACTCCGAGCAAATCTTTTCCATGACGGACGATATCGCGGAACGCGCGCGCAAGATCGGCGGAACCACGCTCCACTCCATTAGCGAAATCTCAAGTCATCAACGACTGAAAGACAACAATGAAGAATTCGTCACTCCTGAAGATATGCTGGCGGAACTGTGTACTGACAACCAGCAGCTCACACAATCCCTGCGCGCCACGCATGAAGTCTGCGACCAGCACAACGATGTCGCTACCGCCAGCTTGATCGAGAACTGGATTGACCAGACTGAGCGCCGGACATGGTTTTTAGCGGAGATCGTGCGCGCTCGTTAAGCAGAATGTTTAGCGCTTCAGAAGGCGTCGCCGGTTGCTGGAACGAGCGACCCTAATGAGCAGCGTTTAGCCGCTGAACCAAGCCGGGGAGCATTTCCGTTTGGTTAAGTCAACAACCGAGGAGGGCATCACATGAGCACGATCACGACGAAGGACGGAGTCACCATTTTCTACAAAGACTGGGGGACTGGTCAGCCCATTGTGTTTTCTCACGGCTGGCCGCTCACGGCCGATGATTGGGACACGCAGATGATGTTCTTCTTAAGTCATGGCTTTCGCGTCATCGCCCATGACCGGCGTGGTCACGGACGCTCGACCCAGACATCTGGCGGCCACGACATGGATCATTACGCCGATGACCTCGCGGCACTGACCGCGCACCTCAATCTCAAGAACGCTATCCACGTCGGACATTCCACCGGAGGCGGTGAGGTCGTGCGTTATATCGCGCGCCATGGCGATAAGAACGTGGCGAAGGCGGCGATCATCAGCGCCGTGCCGCCGCTGATGGTGAAGACCCCGGCCAATCCGCTAGGTCTGCCCAAATCGGTGTTCGACGATCTCCAGGCCCAACTCTTTGCCAACCGGGCTAAGTTCTATTACGACTTGCCGGCCGGCCCGTTCTACGGCTTCAACCGTCCGGGCGTGAAAACGATCGAGCCTAACGTTTGGAACTGGTGGCGCCAGGGTATGATGGGCGGTGCCAAGGCGCATTATGACGGTATCGTCGCATTCTCGCAGACCGACTTCACCGAGGATCTGAAGAAGATCTCGGTGCCGGTTCTGGTTATGCATAGCGAGGACGACCAGATCGTGCCCTATCAGGCCGCCGGTCCACTCTCAGCCAAGCTTCTCAAGAACGGCACACTGAAGACGTACAAGGACTACCCCCACGGCATGATCACGACGCAAGCCGAGGTCATCAATGCCGACCTGCTGGCGTTCATCAAGGCATAGGATCGCGCGGCCGGGCGGCTGAGAAGCCGCCCGGGCTAGCCGACCGGCAAGAGACGCTCTTCTGCATTTTGGCCGGCGCCATTGTCGGGGTAGCAATCATGTCGCTCGCGATTGGTTTCTAAAGCGATCTCGGCCAACTGAAACCTCGAACAGGAGATAACAATGAACATTCATCGGGAAGATACCGCGATTGTTTTTATTGATCCGCAGAACGAGGTTCTGGGCGAAAAAGGACTCGCGTGGCCGCTGGTCCGCGAAAGTCTTCAGGAGAACAATACCATTGAGAACATGGAGCGCATTTTCAAGGCGGCGAAAGCGCATGGATTCGAGGTTTTTATCTCGCCGCACTATTTCTATCCCACGGACAAGCGATGGAAATTCAACGGACCGCTCGAAACTGATGAGGTTACCTCTGGTATGTTCGCTCGCAAAGGTGTCCTGAATCTCGATGGCCTGCAAGGGTCCGGCGCTGACTGGCTGGAGCGATTCAAGCCCTACATTCAGGACGGCAAAACGATAGTCGTCGCGCCGCACCGCGTGTGGGGGCCAGAGACCAACGACCTCGTTCTACAACTTCGCAAACGCAAGATCAGCAAGGTCATTCTTGGCGGAATGCTGGCGAACATGTGCGTCGAATCTCACTTGCGCGAATTGCTGGAGCAAGGTTTCGAGGTAGCCGTTGCAAAAGATGCGACTGCCGCACCAAAGCACCCGGAATGGGGCTATGGCTATACGGCAGCGCTTATTAACTTCGCGTTTCTCGCCCACGCGGTCTTGACAACGGACGAAGCCGTCAAAGCGATGCAGCGGAGGTCGTGAAGGCGTTACATGCCAGCGATCGAATGGTCAGCACCGGTTATGATCAAACTATGGTTGTCCGGGCAGGTTCTACGTAGTGTCTCTAATGGAGGTGTGCAGTGATTTTAGGTATGTCGGTATCTACGTTCACGCTGGTGCACGTCGCTATAAGCCTGGTAGGAATTTTCTCGGGGCTGGTCGTCCTGTTTGCCATTATCAACTCCAATAAGCTCGATGGCTGGACTGTGGTTTTTCTGACGACGACGGTGTTGACGAGCGTAACAGGGTTTTTCTTTCCGCGCGATCACATTCTGCCTTCGCATATCGTCGGCGTCATATCGCTGGTCGTGCTGGGGATTGCCATATTCGCGCTCTATGCCCGACATTTGGCGAGTCACTGGCGCTGGATATACGTCGCAAGCGCGGTCTCGGCTCTCTATTTAAACGTCTTCGTCTTGGTTTTTCAGACATTCCTGAAGGTGCCGTTCCTGAACGCGCTGGCACCGAAACAATCCGAACCGCCCTTCGCGATCGCGCAAGTCACCGCGCTGGTGACCTTCGTTGTGCTTGGTATTGTGGCGGCAAAATCATTTCGCCCGGAGACCAAAGCTTCCGGGTAAGCCCGGTTGCTAACAGGTAGGCACATCTTGCAGCGGGCAGTCATGTGGCGGCGCCGGATTTGAAGGTTTAGATTGAAGTGGCATGGGTACTTTTTGCCTTGCCCGATTAGGCTACGCACTGACGCCCTTTAAGCGATACGACTCACATCATAATTGTGTTCTAGTGCAACTACTTAAGTAACCCTGTGATGGCTGACGATTGAAAGATTCGCTAAATCACAACAGATGGTTCACTCAAATCGGCTTTGGCCGCAGAACTATAGCTTGGGCTCAGATGCATTAAACTATCTTAAATCGACCTGGACTCAAATATCCGTCAGGTCGGGGAGCAACTATATTTTTAGCAGGAGACTTCAATGACGACGCTTCGGATTAATGGCAGGGAGCATACTGTGGATGTTCCCGATGACATGCCGCTACTGTGGGTTCTGCGCGACGTAATCGGTATGACGGGAACGAAGTTCGGCTGCGGTGTCGGCCTTTGCGGCGCCTGTACGGTGCATCTCGACGGCGCGCCGACACGCTCCTGTATCACGCCGGTGGTCGCGCTCAACGGAAAAGCGATCACCACGATCGAAGCCATCGGCGATACGCCGAGCGGGAAAAGAGTACAACAGGCCTGGCTGGATCTGGAGGTTGTACAGTGCGGCTATTGCCAGTCCGGCCAGATCATGTCGGCGACCGCGCTGTTGGCGAGCAATCCTAATCCAAGCGACAACGACATCGACGCCGCCATGTCTGGCAACATCTGCCGGTGTGGCACCTATGTGCGCATCCGCGCTGCGATTAAGCGTGCGGCGCGGCTTTCATAATTCCACAGGAGCCCGACCATGAATCTTGAGCCAACGGCAAATGAAGCAAACAACAGTACGCGACTCGCGCCAGAGGGTGGCGTTTCGCGGAGGAGCTTCCTGAAGGCAAGTGTTGCCGCTGGCGGGGGTTTGTTGTTGAGCTTCAGCGTGCCCGGGATGTTTAGGCCCGGCGTTGCGGCTGGCGCTACTGCGGCGGATGTCTTCGCTCCCAACGCGTTCATCCGCATTGGCACGGACGGCCAAGTGACCATGATCATGGGGCAAGTCGAAATGGGGCAGGGCACCTATACCTCAATCCCAATGCTGATCGCTGAAGAACTGGAAGTCGATCTTCAGCAGGTAAGTCTTGAAGCGGCGCCGCCTGATAACAAGCTGTATGCCAATCCACTTGTCGGCTTCCAGGTGACGGGGGGCTCGACCTCTATAAAGGGCTTGTACCTGCCGATGCGCCGCGCGGGTGCGACTGCGCGCACCATGCTCGTGGCCGCCGCCGCCGAAACGTGGAATGTCGACCCGGAGTCGTGCCGGGCAGAGAAAGGCGTGGTGACTCACATGGTGACCGGCCGTGCTCTCACCTACGGAGCGCTGGCTGCCAAGGCGGCGGCGCTGCCGGTGCCCGACAAGGTCGTACTGAAGGATCCGAAAGACTTCAAGCTGATCGGCACGCCCGCCAAGCGTCTGGACACACCAGCAAAGGTGGACGGCACAGCGCAGTACGGCATCGATGTGCGGCTGCCCGGGATGAAAATCGCCACGGTCGCAGCGAGTCCGGTATTGGGTGGCAAGCTCGCTGACCTCGACGACAGCAAGGCCAAATCGATCCAAGGTGTGCATCAGATCGTGCGGTTGGACGATGCCGTGGCCGTCGTGGGCAACCATATGTGGGCGGCGAAACAAGGACTGGCGGCGCTCGTGATCCGCTGGGACGATGGACCGAACGGCACGCTGAGCATTGACGACGTCGTCCGGGGGCTCGCGGCGGCCGCAGAAACGCCGGGAGTGGTCGCGCGCAAAGAGGGCGATGCCGCGGCGGCGATCGCGGGAGCAGCGACAAAGCTAGAAGCGGTGTATGAAGACCCGTTCCTTGCACACACGACCATGGAGCCGATGAACTGCACCGTGCACGTCAAGCCGGACAGCTGCGAGGTGTGGGTCGGCTCGCAGGTGCTGGCCCGCGCACAGGCGACGGCCGCCCAGGTCACGGGCCTGCCGCTCCAGAAAGTCGTGGTGCACAACTACCTCCTGGGTGATGGCTTCGGTCGCCGTCTCGAGGTGGACTTCGTTACCCAAGCCGTCCGCATCGCCAAGCAGGTTGACGGACCGGTGAAGGTGGTCTGGACTCGCGAGGAAGATGTGCAGCACGACGTCTACCGCCCGTACTACTACGATCGAATGGCCGCTGGGCTGGATGCGGGCGGCAAACCGGTCGCCTGGACCCACCGCATCGTTGGCCCGTCGATCCTCGCGCGCTGGGCGCCGCCGGCGTTCAAGAACGGACTCGACGGCGATGCGTTGGATGGGGCGGTGCAATTGCGCTACGACATCCCTGCGATCCGGGTGGAGTACGTGCGCCACGAGGAGCCGGTCTTGAACACCGGCTGGTGGCGCGGCGTCGGCGTCACGCACAACACGTTCGTGGTCGAAAGCTTCATGGACGAGCTCGCCGCGGCGGCGAAGGCCGATCCGTTCGAATACCGCCGCGCGCTGCTTGGCAAATCACCGCGTGCGAGGGCAGTGCTTGATCTAGCGGCGGAAAAAGCCGGCTGGGGCGCGAAGCTCCCCGCCGGCCGCGGGCGCGGCATCGCGTTTATGTACAGCGGGTGGGACACCTACCTCGCTGAGGTCGCCGACGTGGAAGTGTCGTCGTCCGGCGAGCTGCGGGTGCAGCGGATCGTATGCGCCGTCGACTGCGGTACCGTCGTGAACCCGGACACCGTGAAAGCGCAGATCGAGGGCGGGGTCGTCTTCGGCATCGGCGCCACGCTGTGGGGCGAGATCACGCTCAAGAACGGCCGGGTCGAACAGTCGAACTTCAATGACGTTCGCGCGCTGCGGATGAATGAGATGCCCACGATCGAAGTGTATCTGGTGCGGAACGGCGAGGCGCCCGGCGGGATCGGCGAGCCCGGCACTGCGGTCACGGCACCGGCGCTGGTCAACGCGATCTTCGCGGCTACCGGTAAACGCATCCGTCGGTTACCAATCGGCAGTCAGCTCGAGAAAGCTTAAACCTGTCATGCACCGCGTTGACCTGAGAATACTTTATGAATAAACATGCAGCACCGTTCACGCTTGTTGTTCCGGTAAACCATTCGGATCATTTTCTCGGCTCTGAATCGGCGAAGATCACCGTTGTAGAATACGGCGACTTCGAGTGTCCGAATTGCGGTCAGGCTTATCCGGCGTTAAAAATTATGCTCAAGCATTTCGGGGACCGCGTGCGTTTCGTGTTCCGGCACTTTCCTCTTGTCGAAGTGCATGCTCATGCCGAATTAGCCGCAGAGTCCGCGGAAACAGCGGGCGCGCAGCACAAGTTTTGGCAAATGCACGACCTTTTGTTCGAGCATCAGGCCCACCTAAAAGTGAAACAGTTGCGGCAGTACGCGGCGGAAGCGGAACTCGATCTGGAACGCTACGATTATGAAATGCGCGACCACGTACATCTGCAACGCGTGCAGGAGCATATCGAAAGCGGAAAGAAAAGCGGCGTTCGATCCACGCCCATATTTTTTTTGAATAACGTCATACAGGACGTCTCTTTCGGAATGGAGCAGTTATTCCAAGAAATAGAGACCAAGCTTCGCCGTTAGATGCTGCCGAGCACGGCGCCGCGCGGGGACAGGAAAACATCTGGCTACATGCGGATCGAAATCTAATGAACGGAAGGACCTAGATCAAATGTCCACCAATTGCAAACACACCCCGCAGATTTCCAAGAACGTGATCCCGAACGCACAAGGATGCGCTGACTGCCTTAAGCTTGGCGATACCTGGGTTCATCTGCGCATGTGCATGACTTGCGGCAATATTGGCTGTTGCGACAGCTCCAAGAATAAACATGCGGATAAGCATTTTCATGCCACTCAGCATCCGATTATTCGCTCATTCGAGCCGGGCGAAGACTGGTTATGGTGTTACGTTGACAACGTCTACATCTGAATTGTTGAGCCCGACAGACGCGCTATGGCCACAGAAACTTTGAAGGATGCATACGGAAACAATCTGGGCTCCATCGAAAGCGCTGCCGATGGCAGTCAAGTACTGCGAGACGTCGAAGGAAAAATAAGGGGATTCTACGACCCGACGACAGACCACACGCGCGGTCCGGATAAGCAAATACTTGCCAAAGGCAACGTGCTTCGTCAACTTATTTGCTGATGCGCGGTCATGGTGTCGGCAGATTTCATGCGGCGCGTTGATGCCCTTGCGGGAGGGTAGATAGTTCCTCAGAATGCAGTCTTATGAGGCCGCCTTTTAGGGAGGGGCTGCCTTATATCGGGCAGGACATTTCCATTCGTTCCGGCGACTCCCGAATAGGAGCAAGATCATGCGAACGTTATTTTTAATTTTTCTTGCGGCTGCATCGTCCGGGTGCGCGCTGTTCAGCTCACCAAAGGAGCAACCGGTGCTCGAAGAACACGCTGACAACTGGTTTAACAACGCCAAAATGAACGTATTTTCTACCACCGCCGAGCGGCGAGAGGTGATAGTCAAGTTCCCGGACAACAAATTTTGCGCAGAGCCGCCCCCCGATGTCGCCGAAGCGCTCTCCAGTAGCTTGACGCTGCTTGCACAAGGCAGCGCATCTGATAAGGCGAGCGGCGAAGTCAGCGCGCGGCTCGAGGCGGCGAAGACGCTCGCGACCTCGATTCGAATGCTGTTTACGCGATCCCAAGGCG
Organism: Burkholderiales bacterium; assembly: GCA_035518095.1. Classification (NCBI taxonomy): domain Bacteria; kingdom Pseudomonadati; phylum Pseudomonadota; class Betaproteobacteria; order Burkholderiales; species Burkholderiales bacterium. Next base: position 17,969 of record DATIXX010000024.1, read on the forward strand.
TGCAGTATCTTCGGGATGGATTATTTCATTTGTGCCAGGCATATCTAAACCATGCGATCGACGAAGCTCAATATCTCGAAATGTACAAAGAACTGTTAACGAAATCTCAAGCACTGATAATACTGGAGCTTCCCAACATGAAAGCCGGGAATGCCGAGCTCGCGGCTGACAATGCTGCTTCCGCAGAAGCAGCCGCAAAGCAGGCGGCGTCTGACGCGGCGGTTTCGGCACAAAAGGCTAAGCAGGATGCGGATCGCGCAGAAGAAGCTGCAAAGAAATCGGAAACCAAACAATAAGAATCTTTGAAGTGCTAAACACGGGCAGCATTGCATTTTGCCTAACAACCGCTTGAAGAGGGTTACCAGTCTGGCCGAAATAGTTGACACCTCCGCGGAAGCGTTCGGTTCTCGAAAAATCTGCCCTGACGTAAAAAAAGAAGGTTGAGCAGGTAAGGCCTTTGCACGTTATGTGGAAAATCTCGCTGTTGACGGAACTGCTGTCGCTTCACGGCTTGGTGGTGGCGCTGGGGCTGCTCATTTTTGTGCTCGCGTCCCACACGCTGCAGCAGCGCCGCAATCCGGCAGCCGCCATCGGCTGGGTGCTGGCGATAGTGTTCATCCCTTACGCCGCAATTCCGCTTTATCTGATCATAGGAACCCGCAAACTCGTACGTTTTCGGACCTACCCGCTGCTGACGCGCCCCGCGCCTAATTCCGCCTCGGATGACACTTGGCCGCGCCAGTTGGCCGCAGCCATGGGCCAGCCGCCCGTACAGTCTTACCAAAACCTGCATATTCACGTCGACGGGACGCAGGCGCTGCAGGCCCTGTGGAAATTGATTGACAGCGCAGAGCATGATTTAAATGTGTGCAGCTTTATCCTCGCGCGCGATGCGATAGGCAGCGCCCTGGTCGAGCGCCTGATCAACAAGGCGCGGGGCGGCATACGGGTGCGGCTGCTGCTGGACGGTGTTGGCCGCATGATGAGCAGGGCGCCAGATTTACGGGGTCTCGAAGCAGCCGGGGTACAGACCGAGTCCTTTGTCCCTTTGCTGCATTCACCTCTCAAGGGCCGCACCAATCTGCGCAACCACCGCAAGCTAGTGGTGGCGGACGACGTCCGTCTATGGTGCGGCGGACGAAATTTTGCTGCGGAATACTTTGAAGGCACCCGCAATCATGCACCGTGGCGAGACCTGAGCTTTGATCTGTACGGGCCGCTGGCGCGCCAGGCGGGCGAGCTATTTGAAAGTGATTGGGCATTTGCGACCGGCTCGCCGCGAGCCGAAGCCAAAACAGCTGCTCCATCCGCGCAGCAGCCGTTCGCGCAGGTTATTGCTTCGGGCCCCGACCAATGCGACGACACGATACATGCACTGTTGGTGACCGCATGTTTTAAAGCACGCAGCCGCATCATCGCGGCGACAGCGTATTTTGTGCCAAGCGAAGCGTTGCTGATGGCGCTGTCCCTCGCGGCGCGGCGCGGCGTGACCGTAGATTTGATCCTGCCCGCACGTTCGAATCACCGCATGGCTGACCTGGCTCGCCACCGTGCGCTGCGCGACCTTGCGCAGGCGGGTGCGCAAATATGGTTTGTCCCCTACATGTTGCACGCGAAGGCGGTGGTGTTCGACGACGCGATAGCCATGGTGGGATCGGCCAATCTTGACGCGCGCAGCCTGTTCCTCAACTACGAATTGATGGTCGCGTTTTACGCCGCCACCGATGTGGAGCGTTATGCGAAGTGGATGGAAGGACACCGCGAAAAGGCCAAACGCTACAAAGTGCGCCAGCCGGGACTGCTGCGCGATCTGACCGAAGGATTGGTGCTCTGGTTGGCGTTCCAGCTTTGAAAGCCTTGACAAGCCCGGCCGGTATTGTCAACTTGCTTCCGCTGCAATCAGGGCCCATAGCTTCGGTCGCGAAGCATCGGCATCGATTAAAAGAGATCATTGATCGTGGAAAAAATCTGCATCAAATGCGGCTACCAGCGAAAACCAAGCGATACGGCACCTGAAGGCGAGTGTCCCCATTGCGGCGCGATTTACGCCAAAGTCGAAGCTGCAGTTAGGGGAGAGCAAACGCACTATGTCGCCGAGACCGAGCAGGAGGACGGTGTTTTGCTGGCGCTGCGCGACGATATCGAAAACTGGTGCCAGGGTAAAATCTGGTACTGGCGCGCGCTGTTTCTGCTTTGGCTCGCCTGGGTGGGAATTGAACACATTCGCGATCCGCTGTACACGAGTCTGTTCGGTGGCTTGAATCTGGGCATTCACGAAATGGGGCACCTGGTGTTCCGTTTCGATGGCGAGTTCCTGATGGTCGCCGGAGGAACCATTCTGCAGCTTGCGGCGCCGTTGGCGTCCGCAGTCATGTTCCTGCGCCAGCCGGATTATTTCGCGCTCTCGGTTTGCGGTGCGTGGCTATCCACCAACCTTTACAACGTTGCTACCTACATCGGTGACGCCCGGGCGCAGGAATTGCCGCTCGTTTCATTGGGCCGTGGTGAAATCATTCACGATTGGCATTACATGCTGTCGCATTTGCATCTGCTTGCCTGGGACACGCGATTTGCCTCGTTTACCCGCTTGATGGCATTTCTCGCGATGTGGGGTTCGATTGCTTTTGGCGTCTGGATTTTATGGAAAATGGCTAAATCCAAAGCGCGCGATGCAACAGTGGTCGACTGATGCAATTTGAACGCTTCATGTGTTTCGGCTAGAATCTGCGTGAACCTCGATGTTTGGAATTAGAGGTTCCATTAGGCGCGTAGCTCAGCTGGTTAGAGCATCACCTTGACATGGTGGGGGTCGTTGGTTCGAGTCCAATCGCGCCTACCAGAATTTAAAATTAAAGTGCGGCGCTGCCGCACTTTGTATTTTATGGATTCAATCATATGCCTGTTATTCGATTGCCGGACCGCTCCGAACGCAAGTTCGATAAGCCGGTGACGGTAGCTGAAGTTGCCGCCGCTGTCGGTTCCGGATTGGCGCGCGCCGCGCTTGCAGGAAAAGTCAACGGCAGGCTGGTGGACACCTCGTCCGTGATTGACTCAGACAGCGAAGTTTCCATCGTAACCGACAAGGACCGGGAAGGACTGGAAGTCATCCGTCATTCAACCGCGCATTTGCTCGCGCACGCGGTTAAGGAATTGTTTCCCGATGCGCAAGTCACTATTGGCCCGGTAATCGAAGACGGGTTTTATTACGATTTTTCGTATAAACGGCCGTTTACTCCCGAGGATTTGCAGGCGATCGAAAAACGCATGGTTGAAATTGCCAAGCGCGACATTCCGGTGAAGCGTCAGATCATGCCGCGCGATAAGGCTGTTGCCTTTTTCAAGAGCATGGGCGAGCACTACAAGGCAGAAATCATTGCGGCCATTCCCGACGGCGAGCAGATTTCTCTTTACGCACAGGATAACTTCACTGACCTTTGCCGCGGGCCCCACGTGCCCTCTACCGGCAAACTCAAGGTGTTCAAGCTGATGCGTGTGGCGGGCGCGTATTGGCGCGGCGACTCCAGAAATGAAATGTTGCAACGGATTTACGGCACCGCCTGGGCGAAAAAAGAAGACCAAGATGCTTATTTGCACCGACTTGAGGAAGCTGAAAAGCGTGACCATCGCAAGCTGGGCAAACAACTCGACCTGTTTCATGTGCAAGAGGAAGCGCCGGGCATGGTTTTTTGGCATCCGAGAGGCTGGGTAATCTATCAAATCGTCGAGCAATACATGCGCGCCGTATTCCGCGATAGCGGCTACCAGGAAGTCGGAAGTCCGCACATTCTGGACCGCAGCCTTTGGGAGAAATCCGGACACTGGGAAATGTTCCGCGAAAACATGTTTACGACGCGCTCCGAATCGCGCGACTACGCAGTGAAACCCATGAACTGCCCCGGGCACATACAGATATTCAATCAGGGGCTAAAAAGCTACCGCGACCTGCCGCTGCGACTGGCGGAATTCGGATCGTGCCACCGTAATGAGCCCTCCGGCACGCTGCACGGCTTGATGCGCGTGCGCGCCTTTACTCAAGATGACGCGCATATTTTCTGCACCGAAGATCAAATTCTGCCGGAGGTCGCGCAGTTCATCACCCTTTTGCAAAAGGTATATGCCGATTTTGGATTTGACGAGATCATCTACCGGCTTTCCACCCGGCCCGTGAAGCGCGTAGGCGCAGATGAATCCTGGGACAAGGCCGAAAAGGCACTGGACACTGCCTTGCGCGCAGCCGGAGTCTCTTTTTCAACACACCCCGGGGAGGGCGCCTTTTATGGACCGAAAGTCGAATTCGCGCTAAAGGATTGCCTGGGGCGGGTATGGCAGTGCGGGACCATTCAGGTGGACTTTTCGATGCCGGGGCGCCTTGGCGCGGGCTACATCGCGCAAGACAGCAGCAAACAGGTGCCAGTCATGCTGCATCGCGCGATATTGGGCTCAATGGAGCGTTTTATCGGCATCCTGCTGGAGCACTATTCCGGTGCATTGCCGCCATGGCTGGCTCCAGTGCAGCTAATAGTCATGAACATTTCCGAGGGGCAGGCGCATTATGCGCAGAGCGTCAAGGAAGAGCTTAGGAAATCAGGCTTGCGCGCTGAGTGCGACTTGAGAAATGAGAAGATAACTTATAAAATCCGGGAGCATAGTTTGCAAAAGCTGCCTTACCAAATCATTGTTGGCGACAAGGAAGTAGCGGCGCAAAGGGTTGCCGTGCGAACCCGATCCGGCCAGGACCTGGGTCAGATGTCTTTGCAGGCGTTCGTTGAACGCCTTCAATCCGAGATATCGCAAAAGGGTGGCACGGCTTAATTATTCATTGGCTTGGAGGATTTTATCGCTCAGGAAAAAGAGCTGCGGATCAATGGGGAGATAACAGCGCCCGAGGTTCGCCTGATAGGCACCAAAGGCGAGCAGATTGGCATCGTAAGCATATCAGCCGCCAACACCATGGCGGATGAAGCAGAGACAGATTTGGTGGAAATCGCGCCACTTGCCAAACCGCCGGTGTGCCGGCTGATGGATTACGGCAAATACAAGTATCGCGAAGCCAAGAAAAGGCACGAAGCCAAGCTCAAACAAAAGCAAATCCAGGTCAAGGAAATCAAGTTTCGACCCGGCACCAATGAAGGCGACTACCAGATCAAGCTGCGAAATCTTATTCGTTTCCTCGAAGATGGGGACAAGACCAAGGTGACGCTGCGCTTCCGCGGCAGAGAGATGGCGCACCAGGAGTTCGGCGCGCGGCTTTTAAAGCGCGTACAGAACGATCTCGACAGCTACGGGGTGGTGGAGCAGTTCCCTAAGATGGAAGGGCGGCAGATGGTGATGGTGTTGTCGCCCAAGAAAAAGTAAGTAATCGAAGTAACGACCAGTTACGGCCAAAACAAGTGGCGTCTTGGTCTTGCAAGCATTCCCTTAGGGAATCACCAAGCGCCAATCTAAAGAGGAACAGCAATGCCCAAGATGAAGACCAAGCGTAGCGCCAAGAAGCGCTTCAAAATCCGCGCAAGCGGCAGCCTGAAACGCTCGCAAGCATTCAAACGCCACATTCTCACAAAAAAAACCACCAAGAATAAACGCCAACTGCGCGGCACAACCGGCGTAAGTCACACCGACCAAGCGTCGGTACGCGCCATGTTGCCCTACTCGTGAGGAAAGCCCATGCCACGAGTTAAGCGAGGTGTAGAGGCACGCGCACGGCACAAGAAGTTGTTCGCCAAGGCGAAGGGCTACCGCGGCCGCCGTAAAAACGTCTATCGGGTCGCCAAAGAAGCGGTTATGAAGGCCGGCCAGTATGCATATCGGGACCGCCGGCAGCGCAAGCGTCAGTTCCGCGCGTTGTGGATCGCGCGCATCAATGCCGCGGCGCGCGAACACGGCATGTCCTATAGTTCGTTTATGAACGGTTTGAAAAAAGCCGCGATACAGATGGATCGCAAAGTGCTTGCTGATATCGCGGTATTCGACAAGCCAACATTTGCGAAAATCGCAGAACAAGCAAAAGCCAGTCATAGCGCCTAATGCCGGGTGAGCCTAAATTGGGCGCCAGCCTGCCGTTGTAATTATCTGCATGAAGAATCTTGACGGCATTCTCCAGGAAGCGTTAGCGCAATTTAAGCGTGCGGAAGATGCCGCTGCGCTTGAGCAGACCAAAGCACGCTATCTTGGTAAATCCGGCGTGCTGACCGAACTGTTGAGAAGTTTGGGCAAGCTGCCGGCAAGCCAAAGGCCGGCTCAAGGCCAACGCATCAATCAGGCCAAGGAAACCTTGGAAACGGCTCTCGAACAAAGGAGGGACGAGCTCAAAGCGCGCAAGCTGGAGGCCCAGCTCGCGCAGGATGCGCTGGATGTAACGCTTCCGGGCCGCGGACTTGGAGTGGGGGGTCTGCATCCGGTAACTCGAACGTTGGAGCGCATCGAGACGCTTTTCAAGTCGATGGGTTTTATCGTTGCCGACGGGCCGGAAATCGAAACCGATTATTACAATTTCACCGCGCTTAACCAGCCTGAAAATCACCCGGCGCGCTCGATGCACGATACGTTTTATCTGGACGACGGCAAGCATCTCCTCAGAACGCATACGTCACCGATTCAGATCCGCTATATGGAAAAGCACAAGCCGCCGCTGAGAATTATCGCGCCCGGTCGTGTCTACCGTGTGGATTCCGACGCGACCCATTCGCCCATGTTCCATCAGGTCGAAGGGCTGTGGGTGGACGAGCAAGTAAGCTTCGCCGATTTAAAAGGGGTGGTGCGCGAGTTTCTGCTGAAATTTTTCGAGCGCGAAGATATCAAGGTGCGCTTCCGCCCATCGTTTTTTCCGTTCACCGAGCCGTCGGCAGAAGTGGACATGAGCTTTGGTGACAGCTGGCTGGAATTGGGCGGATGCGGCATGGTGCATCCCAACGTATTTAGTTACGTCAATATCGACAGCGAAAAATATCAGGGATTCGCGTTCGGATTGGGCCCCGACCGGTTGGCGATGTTGCGATATGGCGTGCGCGATTTACGATTATTCTTCGAGAATGACTTGAGATTCTTAAAGCAGTTTAATTAGAAGTGAAACGCGAAGAAAACAAGATTAAGCTCGTGCGTTTCACTTTTCACGTTTCGCGTTTCACAGTTTTAGTATGAAATTCTCTGAAAACTGGATGCGCACTTTTGTGAATCCGCCAGTGACCAGCGCCGAGCTCGCGGAGCTGCTTACCATGTCGGGACTGGAAGTGGAGATACTGGAGCCCGTTGCTCCGGCGTTTGACAAGGTGGTCGTGGCGCAAGTGATGTCGGTCAAAAAGCATTTCGACGCCGATCGGCTGAGCATTTGCCAGGTAAACGTGGGCTCCGATGCCGTGCTCAACGTGGTATGCGGCGCGCCGAACGTGAAAGCGGGAATAAAAGCGCCTTGTGCTGTGGAAGGCGCCAACCTCCCGGGTCTTTCCATCAGAAAAACAAAAGTGCGGGGCGAAGAATCCTCGGGAATGCTTTGCTCCGCCCGCGAATTGGGTCTGTCGGAGGATAGCGCGGGGCTGATGGTGCTCCCTGAAGATGCACCCGTGGGCACCAACATTCGTCAATACCTTGAGCTCGATGACGCAATATTTACACTCAAACTGACTCCCAACCGTGCCGATTGCTTAAGCATCATCGGCGTGGCGCGCGAGGCGGCGGCCATTACCGGAAGCAGCATGAAAATTGACCGGATCATGCCTTCGCCGGCGCAAAGCAACGCCTTTCTGCAAGTCAAAGTGGTCGAACCTCAAGCGTGTCCGCGTTACTGCGGCAGAATCGTGCGCGGGGTTGATCCGGCCGCACCTACGCCTTCGTGGATGAAGCGCCGGCTGGAACGAAGCGGAGTGCGGAGCTTGGGCGCGATCGTGGACATTACCAACTTTGTGATGCTGGAAATGGGCCAGCCGCTGCACGCTTTCGACGTCGCAGGTATTAAAGGCGGCATCACGGTGCGTTATGCGCGCCATGGAGAGGAACTGGTGCTCCTCAACGACCAAAAACTGGCGTTGATGCATGCGCTGCTGGTGATAGCCGACGATCAAAAGCCGTTGGCGCTGGCCGGCATTATGGGTGGGCAGCAGAGCGCGGTCGGACCACAGACCCGCGACATATTTCTTGAAAGCGCGTTTTTTAGCCCCGAAGCGATTGCGGGAAAACCGCGCCTTTTGGGATTTGCCACCGAATCCTCGCAGCGCTTTGAGCGCGGAGTGGATTTTGCAGTGACGCGCGACGCTCTGGAACGCGCAACACAGCTGGTATTGAAGATTTGTGGCGGGCAAGCGGGACCCGTAACCGAAGCGGCTCACGCTTTACCCCGGCGCGACCCAATAACGCTTAGACTGGCGCGCGCGCAGCGGCTCTTGGGGGTCAAGCTGGATCGGGAGCAGGTGCGCGACGTCTTGCGCAGATTGCAATTCAAGTTTGAGGAGAGCGACGAGGCGTTTTGCGTCACGCCTCAAAGCTATCGCTTCGATATCGCGATTGAGGAAGATTTAATCGAGGAGTTGGCCAGAATACAAGGTTACGAAGCAGTCCCGGCCACATTGCCCAAAGCCGTGCAGAACATGCTTGCCGATTCCGAGCTCCGGCGCGATGTTGCTACCGTTCGCTCGATGCTGATCGCGCGCGATTACCAGGAAATCATCAGTTACAGTTTCGTGGACGCGCAATGGGAACTGGATTTCTGTGCCAGTGCGGACCCGGTGCGCCTTAAAAACCCGCTTGCCGCCCATATGAGTGTGATGCGCTCAAGCTTGGCCGCCAGTCTGATTGACTGCCTGCGCTTCAACCTAAGCCACAAGCAGCCGCGAATCCGCGTATTTGAAATCAGCCGTTGCTTCGTTGCCGACAAAGGCAAGTACGCGCAGCCGGAAAGGCTTGGGGCGCTTGCTTACGGAGATGTGCTCCCCGAGCAATGGGGCGCTCCTGCACGCCCGGTCGATTTTTTTGATTTAAAAGGCGACGTCGAGGGGCTGTTCTGGCCTGTTACGCCACGGTTTATGAAGGCTGACCATCCGGCATTGCATCCGGGAAGGTCAGCGCAAGTATGGCTTGGCGATCGCCGGGTGGGATGGCTTGGGGAGCTCCATCCCAAGTTGCAGCAAAAGTACCAGCTGCCCCGGGCACCCGTTCTATTTGAGCTGGAACTTGACGCGCTCACCGCCCGCGCCTTGCCGCAGACCGCGGAAGTGTCAAAATTTCCGCTGGTGCGGCGCGACATTGCGGTAACGATCGACGCGGGGATCAGCGTGCAGTCCATTTTGGACGAACTGCGCGCCAAAAAACCGCCTCAGGTTACCGAAATCGAGCTATTTGACCTTTATCAAGGCAAAGGTGTTGATTCTGGTAAAAAAAGCCTTGCATTCCGCCTGTTATTGCAAGATACTCAAAAAACAATGACTGATGCCGAGGTCGAGGGGGCCGTCGGGCGATTATTGCACGTCCTGCAACAACAATACCACGCTAAGTTACGTATTTAAGGGGGGAATTATGACACTCACAAAAGCCGAGTTGGCTGATTTGCTGTTTGAAAAAGTCGGCCTCAACAAGCGAGAAGCCAAGGATATGGTGGAATCGTTTTTTGAGGAAGTGCGCGCCGCACTGGAAAAGGGAGACAGCGTCAAGCTGTCCGGCTTCGGCAATTTCCAGCTGCGGGACAAACCGCAGCGGCCAGGCAGAAATCCCAAGACCGGACAGGAAATCCCCATTACCGCACGACGCGTCGTAACATTCCACGCCAGCCAGAAGCTCAAGGCACTGGTAGAAAAAAGCTACCATGGAAGCAAATCGTAAAGAAACGCTGCCGCCGATACCGGCGAAGCGTTACTTTACTATCGGCGAGGTCAGTGAACTGTGTGGCGTCAAGCCTCACGTCCTGCGTTATTGGGAACAGGAGTTCACCCAGCTCAAGCCCGTCAAGCGCCGCGGCAACCGGCGCTATTACCAGCATCATGAAGTGTTGCTGATCCGCCGCATCCGCGAGTTGCTTTACGAACAGGGTTTCACCATCAATGGGGCGCGCAGCCGCCTCGACGCAATTGCAGTCCTTCCCGAAAAATCTGTCCCGCAGGGCAAATTGGATACCGATCTGTTGCGCCGCGAAATCAGAAGCGTGCTGGAAATTCTGGAGCACTAGTTTTGTTATAATTCCCGATCTCGGGGCGTAGCGCAGCCTGGTAGCGTACTTGCATGGGGTGCAAGTGGTCGTGAGTTCGAATCTCACCGCCCCGACCAATATATCAGCTTGTTGCTAATTGCTCCTGCAGCAAGCTTTTATTTTGGTACACAGTTTGGTACACAAAATAAAAGTTGCATTTCATCAACCACCATAACGCTAATCGGACGCCCTAGAAGCCCGGGACATCGCCCTTTCGTGCGCTAACCCGGATTTGCAACCCGCCGCTCAGTGTCGGCAATCGACCCAACGCAGATCTTCCCACTGACTGCTTGTACGCTCCTTTGCTGGCGATAATAAACCGGGGATGTGATTGTCTTACCCGGATTCGCAGCATGCCCGAGTGCCCATGCATCAGTAAGGCCATCAATGCATTAATTTGTCGCGCGTTGGCGCATTGCATCGCTCATGGTTCCACTTTGCAGTAGCTGTCTCCCGATGTCCTGAAATGCGGCCACATAACCCTTCTCAAGTTCCCGTTCATGGAAAATTATAACGGTCTTGGCCACCCATTTAGCTTGAAACGATCCAATCTCTTTGCCGTTTGGAAGATAACAGGCCGCACTTACATCGATATAAAAATTCTGAGAACCGGGATTAAAGAAGCTGTTGCCTCTGACCCTGATGATCAAGTCCGGCATGGGCATCTCATCGCGCGGCAAAACCTGTTCGACCAGCGGGGCAAATGCGGCAAGCGCGGCGCTGCGGACCAATTTGCCTTCTTCGGTCCAACGAGGTGATTCGAAGTGAATTCGGGGATTGTAGTAATGTTGGATCTGCAACGCATAGTCCTCCGGGCTCATATACACCGCCAGGCGCAGCGGCAGATGTTGGTCAAGGGTTACGTCTTCCTCCCCCGGTTTGACCGGCGTGTTAGTGCAACCGGCAATTAAGGCCAGAAACATAGGCCATATTAAAGAATTGCGTGCCATAGTTGATTGACCTACTTCATAATTGCTACTAAAGGAATCCCGCTGCGCATTTCAACGAGTTTGCCAAATTGTGCCGGCAAATTGATGGTTCACTTTTTCCTTGCCGCGGTGATCGGATCGGCTGCCATGGGACCGCGCAATTTAACTTGTTACAAGCGCTCCATTTGCCGCTTGGCAAGCCGCCGCGATTCTTGAAAAATAAACAACAATGCTCACGGGCAATCTACATCCCCGGACGACCGGATTGCTTAAGCAACCGCACCGCTTCAAGCTTAAATTCTTTGGTAAACTGCCGACGTTTCCCCATAAAACACCTCAATCACAGAATTGTGACCCTTTTCGAGGTGTCCGTAAAATCAGGGGTAGCTCAACAATTTACATTAAGAATCCATATAACCAAACCCATCTTTGCTCACGCGAACAGTACGCGCACAATAGCGGCTTAAAACTGACCTAATCTGACAATTTGGCATTATCTGACATGACTTGTTGCGAGGATTGCCAGCTCATCGCAAGAATATGGAGGAACAAATATCCCCCCCTCAAGGTGAATGCTTTGCCCCGGTCTTACCTTGAGAAGACCGTCATGTCTTTCTTTCTGCTTATAAGGATACTATCGCCGAGCCTGCTGATCGCGCTAGCTAAACACAAAGAAACACAATCGAATTTGACCGAAGTTTACGTTGTAGCGCGTTTCTCTTTTCTGGGTGTCCTTCTTTTCTTCGCGTCCCCATCCTGCTGGTACGCGGTTCTCATTGGCTACCTTCTCGTCGAGATTTACAACTACCCACTGTGTATGATTTTTGTCGAACGATACAGCCCGGAGCCCCCGCGCTCTATCAATCGCGTTTTGATATTTCTTATAATCAATTACTTTGCAATGATCCTCGGTTTTGCCGCGCTATTTCTTTGGGCGGGGTCAATACGCTCAGCGACTGGACCACTTTCCGGACCGGCGGACGCTCTTTATTTTTCGGTAGTAACTATAACCACGGTGGGTTACGGCGACTTCTTCCCCAGCGATCCCATGGGCAAATTTCTAGTGTCATTCGAGGCAATAGCCGGTACTCTTTTTATCGTGCTTGTTCTTGCTAGTTTCATAGGGAGCCACACAAACACTAGTTCCGATACAAAAATCAGGTAACCACTTTACGCGACCGTGACAAATAAGAACAATCTTAACGAGTGTTGGCGAGTACGGGCGGGTCAATGGTCAACAAGTCATGAACAGTGTAGCCAACATCATCGCCGCGTACGCCACCGTAGAGAGGGGATGGGTGAATTCACGGGCGGTCGACAGTACCCCACACGACGAGATTGACCAACTCGCCTACAGTCTGTACTCGTTACGTGGAGGTTAATTATGACGATCATCAAACTAATGTTGGCGCCGGTATATTTCATCATGACCGGCACGGTAACGGCGCCGTTTGGCAAAGCTCGGCAGAGTTCTCGGCAGAGCTGAAAAACCGTGAAGACGGAGCACAACCGCCAAACTCAAAGTGCACTCGGCTGCAAAGGAGGAAAGGGACCGTGGAAAATGAGCACATTCGATCTGCTTTAGATCAGCACTGGGCCGCTTCGAACGCCAATGACCTCGAGGTCGAGCATGGCATCTACCACGACGATGCCGTGTTGGATTATCCGCAATCGGGCGAACGCTTTCGCGGCCGGCACAACATTCAAATTAACCGCACTACACAGCCAAGTAAGAAACGCTTCGAGATTCGGAGAATTATCGGTGCAGGCGACCTTTGGGTCACTGAATATATTCTCTTTTATGATGAGCGGCCGTTCTATACCGTCAGCATCATGGAATTCAGGGACGGGAAAGTTGCACACGAGACGCAATACTTTTGCGAGCGATTCGATCCAAGCGAGGGGCGCGAGGGATTGGTCGAGCCAATCAGCGCCTGAACGAGAAGAGTAGCCGAGACTGATTCTAGAGCGGCGAGGTCTTGTCAGGTCCTGCGGAATGCGGCGGACAGTTGCTGATTGCTGCACCTGCCGGCGGTGATCGTGTCCAAGGGCGCTGGGCTTCAGCGCATCTTTCAGAGATATCGATTGAACGCATGAACATGCTGATTGTCGATCAGTGGGGTTACTCGCGAATTTTCGCGATTTGGCAAGCTATCCGGTTTTTTTATCCATGAACCTAAAGTTCGCGATAGTATAGTTATACAATCCCCGTTACCGCACCGGCGCTCAAAACTCCGAAGAATCAATGACGGGCACGTGTAGGATGTGGATCACGAAATGTGCCAGAGGCGTTAACGCGCACGCAATTGTTAATGGCACGATTCTAGCAACTCAATTCGCGACAGTGCGAGACACCGGCTCGACGTTTCATAACTCGATGCGCTCGATTAGGAACTGGCCCAGATTGACTTCAGTGCGGCGCAATATACCTGCCCGTGTTTCTTGCCAATGGCATGGCCCCTACCGCTTCGAACGTTTGTAACATCTGGGAGCGCCTCATGAATAATTCCTATACGATTCCAATAATTACCCTGCATAAGGAATGCGCGGGGCAAGGCAACCGCGGCAAATCCATTTTCGTTGTCCTAGTTGCCGCCTTGTGTGCGACCGGCTGCGCGAGCATGCACAATCTCAAGCCGCAAGCGCGGCTGGGTGATATCGACGACCTCGCAAGCGCAAAGTCGCTGCGGGGCGTCCCGCGGTCTGAATCGGCGTGGCCCACAACCGACTGGTGGACGCGCTTCAACGATCCGCAACTTGACCGACTCGTGCAAGAAGCGCTTTCCGGCAATCCTTCGTTGAAAGCCGCGCAGGCGCGCGTGCGCAAGGCTCTGGCTTTGGCCGGCGTTGCGGGCGCGGCGCGCTTTCCGCAAATCGAAGGCCGGGGAACGATTTCGGAGCAGCGCTTTTCGGAACGGGGCGTAGTGCCCCCGCCGTTCGCCGGACACTGGAGCTCGGAGAACCGGCTGGCGGTGAATTTGAGCTACGACCTTGACTTCTGGGGCCGCAACCGCTCTGCCTATGAAAGCGCGCTCGACCAGGCAAAAGCCGCGGCAGTCGACGCCTACGCCGCACGGCTGTTTATATCCGCGAGCGTCGCCCATGCCTACGTCGAGCTGCAGCACGCATATAATCAGCTCGATGTCGCTAACGAGACGCTTAAGCAGCGCCAGCATATTCTGGATCTGACGCGGGACCGCGTTGCCGCCGGGCTTGACACCCGGCTCGAGCTCAAGCAGGCGGAGTCCGCCCTGCCGGCGACACGCGAGCAAATCGCCGCACTCAATGAAACCATCCAGCTCACCCAGAACCAGCTGGCGGCGCTGCTCGGGCAAGGTCCCGACCGCGGCCTCGTTATCGCGCGCCCGCAGCCGCAGGAGCTGGGCGCGGTGGCGCTGCCCACGAATCTGCCCGCTGATCTGATTGGACGCCGGCCCGATGTGATTGCCCAGCGCTGGCGCGTGCAAGCATCGAGCAAGGATATCGATGTCGCGAAAGCCGAGTTTTATCCGAACATCAACCTCACGGCGTTCGTCGGGCTGGAGAGTCTCGGCTTGGGGAAATTCCTTGAAACCAGCAGCGGAGTCGTCGGTGTCGGCCCGGCAGTGAGCCTGCCGATTTTTACCGGCGGGCGGCTGACCTCCAATCTATCTGAGAAGAACGCTGATTTTGACATCGCGGTTGAGCAATATAACGAGACGCTGGTGAACGCCCTGCGCGAAGTCGTCGACCAGCTTGATTCGTTTCGCTCCGTGGACGAACAGCGCCAACAGCTGCAGATCGCTTTGAGCGCCGCGCAGGACGCCTACGACCTGTCGCTGCTGCGCTACCAGGGCGGCGTGGGCAACTATCTGCAGGTGCTCTCGGCCGAATCCCAGGTTCTGGCACAGAAAGGCCTTGCCACGGATCTCAACGCGCGCGAACTCGATCTCTCGATCAACCTGATTCGCGCGCTGGGCGGAGGCTACGACGTCCGAGCCTCCGCGCCTACTCTTGGCTCGCTCAAATAAGCGAAGGTGCTCTCATGGAGAATCAGCCTACTGACGCCAAACAACCGCAAACGCCCGCACCCCCGGCGCCTGCGCCGGGCAATGGCAAGCGCAAAAAGCTTCTTGCCCTGGTAATCGGCGTATTTGCTTTAGCCGGCATCGGATACGGGGTTTATTGGTTCCTGGTTGCGCGCTATGTCGAATATACCGATGATGCCTACGTCAACGGCAACGTGGTGCAGATCACGCCGCAAGTTTCCGGCACCGTCATCGCCATCGACGCCGACGATACGAGTTTCGTCAAAACCGGCCAGATGCTGGTGCAGCTTGATCCGGCGGATGCCAAAGTCGCGCTCGACGAGGCGGATGCGCATCTGGCGAAGACGGTGCGCCAGGTCCGCAACCTGTTCGCGACCAGCGCGCAGTACGATGCCGATATTGCATCGCGCGCAGCCGATCTGGCCAAGGCCCGCGCCGATCTGGCGCGCCGCGAACAGCTGGCAAGTTCGGGAGCGGTATCGACCGAAGACATCGGCCACGCGCGCGATGCGGTAAAGGCCGCGCAAGCCGATCTGGAAGCGGCGCGGCAAAAGCTTGCCGCAAGCCGCGCCCTGGTCGACCGCACCACCATCGAGGACCACCCCGATGTGCAAAACGCCGCTGCGCAGGTGCGCCAGGCCTATCTGGATTATGCGCGCACCACGCTCCCCGCTCCGGTATCGGGTTTCGTTGCCAAGCGCACCGTGCAGCTGGGCCAGCGCGTGAGCAAAGGCGAGCCGTTGATGGCGGTGGTTCCGCTGAATGAGGTCTGGGTGGACGCCAACTTCAAGGAAAACCAGCTGACGAACATGCGCGTCGGGCAAAAAGTGGATCTCACCGCCGACCTCTACGGCGGCAAAGTCGTCTACCACGGCAAAATCGTGGGCTTCGGCGCGGGCACGGGCGGCGCCTTTGCGCTGCTGCCTGCGCAAAACGCCAGCGGCAACTGGATCAAGATCGTGCAGCGCTTGCCTGTGCGCATTGCGCTCGATCCTCAGGAACTCGCCGCGCACCCGCTGCAAATCGGATTGTCGATGCTGGTGAATGTCGACACGCACAATCGCACAGGCGCGCGCCTGCCGCAACTTGCCCAGAACACGCCGAGTTATGCGACCGACGTATTCCAGTCGCAGGATGCCGGCGCCGATGCGCGCGCAAAATC
>DATIXX010000025.1 GCA_035518095.1 Burkholderiales bacterium
CACCGAGATGGTGATGCCGGGGGACAATGTGACGGTGACGGTGGCGCTCATTGCCCCGATTGCCATGGAAGAGGGCTTGCGTTTCGCCATCCGCGAAGGCGGCCGCACCGTGGGCGCCGGCGTGGTCGCGAAGATAATCGAGTGATTGGTCAGGAGTGAAGGGTAATGAATATCGGGAACGTTTTTTCCTCGCCTTTTTCATTTCATTCGTTAATTTTTAAAGGCCAGTAGCTCAATTGGCAGAGCGTCGGTCTCCAAAACCGAAGGCTGGGGGTTCGAGACCCTCCTGGCCTGCCACAACAGGCGGGGGGCCACGGGCTCAATAACGGAAATATGGCGGACAAAATCAAACTGCTGGTGGCGCTGCTGTTGGTGGCAGCAGGCATAGCCGGTTATTACTATCTGGCAGACAGTGCGACCATCATCCGCATTGCTCCCATCCTGGCGGGCCTGGTGCTGGCCGTGGTGCTGGCGTGGTTTACCGCCCCGGGCAAGCAGTTTTACACGTTCAGCCAGGAAGCGGTTGAAGAAACCAAGAAAGTGGTGTGGCCGACGCGCAAGGAAGCGTTTCAAGTTACCGGGATCGTTATGCTGTTCGTGCTGGCGATGGCGTTGTTTTTATGGATGGTGGATGCGGGATTGCTATGGGTGGTGCATTATCTGATGGGGCGGAGCGAATAGTGGCAAAGCGCTGGTACGTGGTGCATGCCTATTCGGGTTTTGAGAAAAGCGTGCAGCGCACGCTCGCCGATCGCATCGAGCGCTCCGGGATGAAAGACAAGTTCGGGCAGATACTGGTGCCCGTAGAGGAAGTGGTGGAAATGAAAAGCGGGCAGAAAAACATCAGCGAGCGCAAGTTTTTTCCGGGCTACGTGCTGGTCGAAATGGAAATGACCGATGAAACATGGCACCTGGTGAAAAGTACGCCCAAGGTGACCGGCTTTGTCGGCGGCAGCGCCAATAAGCCCACGCCGATCAGCGAAAAGGAAGTGCAGAACATTTTGCAGCAGATCCAGGAAGGGGTGGAGAAACCCAAACCCAAGGTGTTGTTCGAAATCGGCGAAGCGGTCCGGGTCCGGGAAGGCCCTTTCACCGACTTTCACGGCAATGTCGAGGACGTGAACTACGACAAGAGCAAGCTGCGCGTTTCAGTTTCGATTTTCGGCCGCTCCACTCCGGTGGAACTCGATTTCGGCCAGGTGGAAAAAGCTTAGGAATTACGGATCGCATGGCTAAGGTGCAATTATTGTTTAGCGGCAGAATGCGCGAGCATCCGCGGGGACGCGATAGGAGAATGCGTGGCTAAGAAAATAGTTGGCTTCGTCAAATTGCAGGTGCCCGCGGGAAAGGCGAATCCCAGTCCTCCGATCGGGCCTGCGTTGGGGCAACGCGGCTTGAACATCATGGAATTCTGCAAAGCGTTCAACGCTCAGACCCAGGGTATGGAAGCCGGATTGCCGGTGCCGGTGGTGATCACCGCGTACGCCGACAAGAGTTTTAGTTTTGTGGTGAAGACGCCGCCGGCGTCGGTGCTGATCAAAAAAGCGGCGAAGCTGGAAAAAGGCAGCCCCAAACCGCATACCGACAAAGTGGGCAAGATAACGCGCGCGCAAGCCGAGCAAATCGCCAAGCTTAAAATGCCGGATTTAACCGCAGCCGACCTTGAGGCCGCAGTGCGTACCATAGCCGGCAGCGCGCGCAGCATGGGTATTGAAGTCGAGGGCATGTGAGATGGCGTCCAAACGCTACAAACTGATTAATGCCAAAGTTGACCGCAACAAGCGTTACGCGATGCCGGAAGCGCTGAAGTTGGTCAAGGAATCCGCAACCGCCAAATTCGACGAGGCAATCGACGTGGCTATCAATCTTGGCGTGGACATCAAGAAAACGGACCAGCAGGTGCGCGGTTCGGTGGTGCTGCCGGCCGGCACCGGAAAAAAAGTGCGGGTCGCCGTATTTGCGCAAGGCGACAAAGCCAAGCTGGCGAAGGAGGCCGGCGCAGATATCGTCGGCTTTGAAGATCTGGCGGATAGCGTTAAAGCCGGCAAAATTGAATTTGATGTCGCGATCGCGAGCCCCGACGCGATGCGCGTGGTCGGGCAGCTCGGACAGATACTCGGACCGCGCGGACTGATGCCGAACCCCAAAGTGGGAACGGTGGCCGCCGATGTTGCGGCTGCCGTGAAAAACGCCAAGGCCGGCCAAGTGCAGTACCGCACCGACAAGTCGGGCATCGTGCAGTGTACCATCGGGCGTGCGTCATTCAGCGTCGACGCATTGCGCGAAAATCTGATGGCGCTGGTCGGCGCGCTGAATAAAACCCGGCCATCGGGCATTAAGGGCGTTTATCTGAAAAAAATTTCCATATCCAGCACCATGGGCGTGGGAGTCAAGATCGATCAATCGACCTTGGCATGATGAAATTTTAAGGAGAGATACACGTTGGGTCTGAATCTTGAACAAAAAAAGGCAATGGTGGCTGAAGTCAGCGCGCAATTCGCCAAGGCTCAGGCCGTAGTCCTTGCCGAATACCGCGGCACGCAGGTCGGCGACATGACCCAGTTGCGTGCCAAGGCGCGCAGCGCAGGCGTGTATTTCCGCGTGCTGAAAAATACTTTAGCGCGCCGTGCCGTAGCGGGAACGCCGTTCGCCGGATTGTCGGAGAAAATGCTGGGCCCGCTGGCCTACGGCATTTCCGCGGACCCGGTCGCCGCGGCGAAGTTATTGCATGAATTCGCAAAGGAAAACGAGAATTTCGTCATCAAATGCGGTGCCATGGCCAATTTGGTGATGACATCCAAGGACATCGCCAATCTCGCCAAGATGCCGAGCCGCGAGCAACTTCTGGCGAAACTGGCGGGCACCCTGCAAGCGCCCCTGGTAACGTTGCTGCGCACGCTGCATGAAATACCGGGCAAATTTGTGCGAACTCTGGCCGCGATACGTGATCACAAGTCTGCATAACATTACTTAAATCAGGAGAAAATTATGGCTGCTGCAAAAGCCGATATTCTGGATGCAATAGGAAAGATGACAGTGCTTGAGCTCTCTGAGCTGATCAAGCAATTGGAAGAAAAGTTCGGCGTGTCAGCCGCCGCTACCGCAGTTGCCGTCGCGGCCCCCGCCGCCGGAGGCGCGGCCGCTGCCGCAGTTGAAGAAAAAACCGAATTCGCAGTGATTCTAAAAACGGTTGGTGACAACAAGGTGAACGTGATCAAAGTGGTTCGCGCGGTAACCGGTCTTGGGTTAAAGGAAGCCAAGGACCTGGTGGACGGAGCGCCGAAGCCGGTCAAGGAAGGCGTTTCCAAGGCCGATGCCGAAGCGATCCAGAAGCAGCTGACGGAAGCCGGCGCCACTTGCGAAATCAAATAAGCGCCCAATATATCGGGTATGCCGGCTGGCGGGCAACCGCCGGCCTCAAGGCTTTTGTTTAACGCACTCTATCCGATTAGCCAATTGCGATCCGTTGCTTCCGGTATTACGCCGGAATTGACGACTGCAACGGCGATGCATGTCCTCTACGCCTCGAACAGCGCTGTTTCCATCCACCCCGGGCGTTTAACCATTATGGAGTTGATATGAGCTATACATTTACCGAGAAAAAACGCATCCGCAAGAATTTTGCCAAGCGCGCCAGCGTGCTGCAGGTGCCGTTTCTTCTCGCCACACAGCTTGACTCGTACGCCTCGTTTTTGCAGGCCGACGTGCCGCCTGAAAAACGCAAGAACGAAGGTTTGCAGGCCGCGTTCACCTCGATATTTCCTATCGAAAGCCATTCTAAAAACGCGAGGCTGGCATTTGTGAGCTACACGCTGGGCATGCCGCCGTTCGACGTCAAAGAATGCCAGCAGCGAGGACTCACTTATGCATCGCCGCTGCGCGCCAAGGTACAGCTCACCATTATGGATCGCGAAGCCAGCAAACCGACGGTGAAGGAAGTCAAGGAGCAGGAAGTGTACATGGGTGAGATACCGCTCATGACTTCGACCGGTTCTTTCGTCATCAACGGCACCGAGCGCGTGATCGTGTCGCAACTGCACCGTTCTCCGGGCGTGTTCTTCGAGCACGACCGGGGCAAAACGCATTCTTCGGGAAAGCTGCTTTTTTCCGCGCGCATCATACCCTACCGCGGCTCGTGGATCGATTTCGAGTTTGACCCGAAGGACTATTTGTATTTCCGCGTTGACCGCAGGCGCAAAATGCCGGTGACCACACTGCTCAAAGCCATCGGCTACACGCCGGAACAGATCCTGGCGGAGTTTTTTGCGTTCGATACGTTCCAGATCAGCAAGAAAGGCATTCAGTTTGAGCTGGTGCCGGAGCGTATGCGCGGCGAAATCGCGCGCTTCGATATCACCACCAAGAGCGGCAAGCTGATCGTTCCCAAGGACAAGCGCATCACCGTCAAGCATGTCCGCGATATGGAGCAGGCCGGCCTGCAGAAAATGCTGGTGCCGGGCGAATTTTTGGTCGGGCGCGTGTTGGCGCACAACGTCGTGGACAAGGAAAGCGGCGAGATTTTGGCGCGCGCCAACGACGAAATAACCGAGGATATGGTCAGAAAACTGCAGGAGGCGCAGGTCGGCAAGGTCAACACCATTTATATCAATGACCTCGACCAGGGGAGCTATATTTCCCAGACCCTGAGAATAGATGAGAGCGCGGACACCATGGCGGCGCAGGTGGCGATCTACCGCATGATGCGGCCCGGCGAACCGCCGACCGAAGACGCGGTGAAAACGCTGTTCCACGGTCTTTTTTATTCGGAAGACCGCTACGACTTATCCGCGGTGGGGCGCATGAAGTTCAACCGCCGTGTGGGACGGCAGGAATTGACCGGTCCCGGCACGCTGACCAATGAAGATATTGTGGCGGTGATCAAGATACTGGTTGAACTCAGAAACGGGCGCGGCGAAATCGACGACATCGATCACCTCGGCAACCGCCGCGTGCGCTCGGTGGGCGAACTCGCAGAAAACCAGTTCCGCGCCGGTTTGGTCCGGGTGGAACGCGCAGTGCGCGAGCGATTGTCGCAGGCGGAATCGGAAAATCTGATGCCGCACGACCTTATCAATGCCAAGCCGGTGTCGGCGGCGATCCGCGAGTTTTTCGGATCCAGTCAACTGTCGCAATTCATGGATCAGACCAACCCGCTGTCGGAAATCACTCACAAGCGGCGCGTATCGGCTTTGGGTCCCGGCGGTCTCACTCGGGAGCGCGCCGGATTTGAAGTGCGCGACGTGCATCCTACGCATTATGGTCGCGTGTGCCCCATCGAAACGCCGGAAGGCCCGAATATCGGCCTCATCAATTCGCTGGCGCTTTATGCCCGCACCAACCAGTACGGCTTTATGGAAACGCCTTACCGCAAGGTAGTGAACAGCAGAGTAACCGACGAAATTCATTATCTGTCTGCCATTGAGGAAGGCCAGTTTGTGATTGCACAGGCGAATGCCGCGCTCGACAAAAAAGGCAAGTTCGTCGATGAAATGATCTCCTGCCGGCATCACAACGAATTCACCATGTCCAGCCCGGATCGGATTCAGTACATGGATGTGGCGCCCTCGCAAATCGTTTCGGTCGCGGCGTCCTTGATTCCGTTTCTCGAGCACGACGATGCCAACCGCGCGCTGATGGGTTCGAACATGCAGCGCCAGGCGGTGCCTTGCCTGCGCGCCGAAAAGCCGCTGGTCGGCACCGGCATCGAACGCACGGTAGCGGTGGATTCAGGCACTGCGGTGCAGGCGGTGCGCGGCGGCGTGGTGGATTATGTGGATGCGTCCCGCATAGTGGTGCGTGTAAACGATAACGAAACCACCGCGGACGAAGTGGGAGTGGATATTTATAACCTGGTGAAATACACGCGCTCTAACCAGAACACCAACATCAATCAACGGCCGGTGGTGAAAGTGGGCGATGCAATTGCCGGCGGCGACGTGATTGCCGACGGTGCTTCGACGGATATGGGCGAACTTGCACTGGGGCAAAACCTGCTGGTGGCGTTCATGCCGTGGAACGGCTACAACTTCGAGGACTCGATTCTGATTTCGGAGCGCATAGTGGCGGATGAACGCTTCACTTCGATCCACATCGAAGAACTTTCGGTGGTGGCGCGCGACACCAAGCTGGGACCGGAGGAAATCACGCGCGATATTTCCAATCTTTCCGAGACCATGCTGTCGCGGCTGGACGAATCCGGCATTGTGTACATCGGCGCCGAGGTCGAAGCGGGCGACGTGCTGGTGGGCAAGGTAACGCCCAAGGGCGAAACCCAGCTAACGCCGGAGGAAAAATTGCTGCGCGCGATTTTCGGGGAAAAAGCGTCCGACGTGAAAGATACCTCGCTGCGGGTGCCTTCGGGCATGTCGGGAACGGTGATCGACGTGCAGGTATTCACGCGCGAAGGAATCGAGCGCGACAAACGCGCCCAGCAAATCATCGACGACGAGCTTAGACGCTACAAAAAAGACTTGGCCGATCAGTTGCGCATTGTCGAGGATGACACGTTCGGCCGCATTGAGCGCTTGCTGCTGGGCAAAACGGCCAACGGCGGGCCCAAGAAACTCGCCAAGGGCAGCAAGCTGACCAAGTCGTATCTTACCGAGGTGGAGCGTCACAGCTGGTTTGATATTCGCCTTGCCAATGATCAGGCGAGCCGCCAGCTGGAGCAGCTCAAGGAACGCCTGGCGCAGCAGCGACTGGATTTTGATGGTGCTTTTGAAGCCAAGAAAAAGAAACTGACCAGCGGCGATGAACTGCCGCCCGGGGTGCAAAAGATGGTGAAGGTTTATGTGGCGGTAAAGCGCCGCCTGCAGCCGGGCGACAAGATGGCGGGCCGTCACG
Organism: Burkholderiales bacterium; assembly: GCA_035518095.1. Taxonomy (NCBI): domain Bacteria; kingdom Pseudomonadati; phylum Pseudomonadota; class Betaproteobacteria; order Burkholderiales; species Burkholderiales bacterium. Next base: position 6,844 of record DATIXX010000025.1, read on the forward strand.
GCAACAAAGGCGTGATCTCCAAGATCGTGCCGGTGGAGGATATGCCGCATATGGCGGACGGCACGCCGATGGATATCGTGCTGAATCCGCTGGGAGTGCCTTCGCGCATGAACGTGGGTCAAATCCTGGAAACGCACTTGGGATGGGCGGCGAAAGGCCTGGGCCAGAAAATTGGCGACCTGCTGAACGCGCACGCCAAGGTTTCCGACGTGCGCAAGGCCCTGACCCTGGTTTACAACTCCAGCGGCAGGCCGGAAGACATTGCCGCGCTGAGCGATGCCGAGGTCCTGAATCTGGCGCAAAACCTCAAGGGGGGAGTGCCGTTTTCCACTCCGGTGTTTGACGGGGCCACTGAGGAAGAAATTAAAAACATGCTCGAGCTCGCGGGATTGCCGCGCTCCGGGCAGATCACGCTTTACGACGGCAGAAACGGCGACGCGTTCGACCGGCCGGTAACCGTGGGCTTCATGCACGTGATGAAATTGCACCATCTGGTGGACGACAAGATGCACGCGCGCTCCACCGGCCCATACAGCCTGGTCACCCAGCAGCCTTTGGGCGGCAAGGCGCAATTCGGCGGACAGCGCTTCGGCGAAATGGAGGTGTGGGCGCTGGAGGCTTACGGCGCGGCCTATACGCTGCAGGAAATGCTCACCGTCAAATCCGACGATGTTTCGGGCCGCACCAAGGTCTATGAAAACATCGTCAAGGGCGATCACAAGATCGATGCCGGCATGCCGGAGTCGTTCAACGTCCTGGTAAAGGAAATTCGCTCGCTGGCGATAGACATTGATTTGGATCGTTATTGATTTAAGGCACCGACCGCTAAATATTTAGGAGTAGCTAATGAAAGCTTTGCTCGATTTGTTTAAACAGGTCACGCAGGAAGAAGAATTCGACGCGATCAAAATCGGACTTGCTTCGCCTGAAAAAATCCGTTCTTGGTCTTACGGCGAAGTCAAAAAGCCGGAAACCATCAACTACCGCACGTTCAAACCGGAACGCGACGGACTGTTCTGCGCCAAGATTTTCGGCCCGGTCAAGGACTACGAGTGTCTGTGCGGCAAATACAAGCGGCTGAAACACCGCGGAGTGATCTGCGAAAAATGCGGTGTGGAGGTGACCTTGTCCAAAGTGCGCCGCGAGCGCATGGGACATATCGAACTCGCGAGCCCGGTCGCTCATATCTGGTTCCTGAAGTCGTTGCCGTCCCGCTTGGGCATGGTGCTCGACATGACGCTGCGCGACATTGAACGAGTGCTGTATTTCGAAGCCTACGTGGTGACCGATCCCGGCATGACGCCTTTAAACCGTTGCCAGCTGCTTTCGGAAGACGATTATCTTGCCAAGGTGGAAGAATACGGCGATGAGTTTTCGGCCAGCATGGGGGCGGAGGGAATTCGTGAATTGCTGCGCAACCTCGATCTCAACCAGGAGGTGGAAAACCTGCGCAAGGAACTTGCGGCCACCGGCTCCGACAGCAAGATCAAGAAGCTGGCGAAGCGCCTGAAGGTGCTGGAAGCGTTTCATCAATCGGGCATTAAGCCGGATTGGATGATCATGGAAGTCCTGCCGGTACTGCCGCCGGAATTGCGTCCGCTGGTGCCGCTTGACGGCGGGCGTTTCGCGACCTCCGATCTTAACGATTTGTACCGGCGCGTGATTAACCGCAACAACCGCCTGAAGCGGCTGTTGGAACTGAAGGCGCCGGAAATCATCGTGCGCAATGAAAAACGCATGCTGCAGGAATCGGTGGATTCCCTGCTCGACAACGGGCGGCGCGGCAAAGCGATGACCGGAGCCAACAAACGCGCGTTGAAATCGCTTGCCGACATGATAAAGGGCAAAGGCGGGCGTTTCCGCCAGAACCTGCTGGGCAAGCGCGTGGATTACTCGGGGCGCTCGGTGATCGTGGTCGGTCCCCAGTTGAAGCTGCATCAGTGCGGCTTGCCCAAGAAAATGGCGCTGGAACTGTTCAAGCCGTTCATCTTCCACAAGCTGGAGCTGCTCGAACCCGGCACGACGATCAAGGCCGCGAAGCGACTGGTCGAAGCCGAGGTGCCGGAAGTGTGGGATATTCTTGAAGAAGTGATTCGCGAACATCCGGTGCTGCTCAACCGTGCACCCACTCTGCACCGTTTGGGCATTCAGGCTTTTGAACCGGTGCTGATCGAGGGCAAGGCCATCCAACTGCATCCGCTGGTTTGCGCTGCGTTCAACGCCGACTTCGACGGCGACCAGATGGCGGTGCATGTGCCGCTTTCGCTGGAGGCGCAGATGGAGGCGCGAACGCTCATGTTGTCCAGCAACAACGTGCTTTCGCCTTCCAACGGCGAGCCGATTATCGTGCCTTCGCAGGATATCGTGCTGGGACTTTATTACACGACGCGCGAGAAAATTAACGCCCGGGGAGAAGGCATGAAATTCTCCAATGTGGCGGAAGTTACGCGCGCGTACGAATCGCGGCAGGTCGAACTCAACGCCAGGATTCACGTACGCATCAAGGAGTTTGAGATTAATGCCGAGGGTAAACGCAGCGAGAAGGTCACGCGTTATGAAACGACGGTCGGCCGGGCCTTGTTATCCGAAATTTTGCCCGCGGGCCTGCCGTTCGAACTTATCAACAAACCGCTCAAGAAGAAGGAAATCTCCAAGCTCATCAATGCAAGCTTCCGCCGCTGCGGGCTTAGAGAGACGGTGATATTTGGCGATCAGCTGATGTACGCCGGATTTACACTTGCAACTCGCGCGGGCATTTCAATTTGCGTGGACGATATGCTGGTGCCGCAGCAGAAAAATGAAATCATTTCCGCCGCCGAGAAAGAAGTGCAGGAAATCGAGGCGCAATATACCTCCGGACTTGTAACCCAGGGCGAGCGCTATAACAAAGTGGTGGACATCTGGGGACGCGCCGGCGATGTGGTGGCGAAAGCGATGATGGAACAACTCGGCACCGAAGCGGTGCTGGAATGGGACCCGAAGAAAGGCGCCGTGCCGATGTTCGACAAGAAAGGCGGGGCCGTGACCCAGGAATCATTCAACTCGATTTACATGATGGCCGATTCCGGGGCCCGCGGCTCGGCGGCGCAAATTCGCCAGCTCGCGGGAATGCGGGGACTGATGGCGAAGCCCGACGGCTCGATCATTGAAACCCCGATTACCGCCAATTTCCGCGAAGGCCTGAACGTGTTGCAGTATTTTATTTCGACTCACGGCGCGCGCAAGGGGCTCGCAGACACCGCGTTAAAGACCGCGAATTCCGGTTACCTGACGCGGCGTTTGGTGGATGTGACCCAGGACCTGGTGGTGACCGAAGAAGACTGCGGCACGACCCAGGGCGTGGTGATGAAAGCGCTGGTGGAAGGCGGCGAAGTGGTGGAAGCCTTGCGCGAACGCATTCTCGGTCGCGTGGCAGCTATCGACATTGCGCATCCCGAAACAAACCAAACACTGATCGCAGCCGGCACGTTGCTGGACGAGGATCTGCTCGAAAGCATTGAACTGCTGGGCATAGACGAAGTGAAAGTGCGCACCCCGTTGACCTGCGAAACCCGTTACGGCCTGTGCGCAAAATGCTACGGCAGAGATCTCGGGCGCGGACAGCTGGTAAACGTAGGCGAAGCGGTGGGGGTCATCGCGGCGCAATCCATCGGCGAGCCGGGAACTCAGCTTACCATGCGCACCTTCCATATCGGCGGTGCCGCTTCGCGTACCGCGGTGGTGAGTCAAGTCGAGGCCAAATCCAACGGCTCGGCGAGCTTTAGTTCGATTATGCGCTATGTGACCAATGCCAAAGGCGAGCAAATCGCGATCTCGCGCAGCGGTGAAGTGGTGATACAGGACGACAACGGACGCGAGCGCGAGCGGCACAAAGTGCCTTACGGCGCCAATCTGACGATCAAGGACGGCGCCAAGGTCAAGGCGGGACAGATGCTTGCGACCTGGGATCCGCATACCCGGCCCATTATCACCGAATACGCCGGCCGCATCCGCTTTGAGAATGTCGAGGAAGGGGTTACCGTGGCCAAGCAAATCGACGAGGTCACGGGGCTCGCGACGCTGGTGGTAATCGATCCGAAACGGCGCGGCGTGGCGCAGGCCAAGGGATTGCGCCCGCAAGTGAAGTTGCTGGATGACAAAGACCGGGAAGTGAAAATTGCCGGCACCGATTTGCCGGTCAACATTACCTTTCAAATCGGCTCCATCATTACCGTGAAAGACGGACAGCAGGTTAGCGTGGGCGAAGTGCTGGCGCGGATTCCGCAGGAAACCAGCAAAACTCGTGACATCACCGGGGGTCTGCCGCGCGTTGCCGAGCTGTTCGAAGCGCGTTCCCCGAAGGACGCCGGCGTGCTGGCGGAAGTCACCGGCACCGTATCATTCGGCAAGGATACCAAGGGCAAGCAGCGCCTGGTGATCACCGATCTTGACGGCGTGGCCCACGAGTACTTGATACCCAAGGACAAGCATGTGATGGCGCATGACGGCCAGGTTGTAAACAAGGGCGAGATGATCGTGGACGGCCCGGCCGATCCGCATGACATTCTGCGTTTGCTGGGTGTCGAGGCGCTGGCGCGCTACATCACGGATGAAGTACAGGACGTGTACCGCTTGCAGGGCGTAAAGATCAACGACAAGCATATCGAAGTCATCGTGCGCCAGATGTTGCGGCGGGTGCAGATCATCGATGCCGGCGATACGTACTTTATTCCCGGCGAACAGGTTGAGCGTGCAGGCGTGCTGGAAGAAAACGAGCGCGTGACCTCCGAGGGCAAGAAATCCGCGACGTTTGATTACCTGCTGCTCGGCATCACCAAGGCTTCGCTTTCAACGGATTCCTTCATCTCGGCGGCTTCGTTCCAGGAAACCACGCGCGTGCTGACCGAAGCTGCGATCATGGGCAAGAAGGACGAATTGCGCGGTCTCAAGGAAAACGTCATTGTCGGCCGTCTGATTCCGGCCGGCACCGGACTCGCTTTTCACAATACGCGGCGCAAGCAAGGGGCAGCGGGTCCCGCGGAAACCCCGGAAGTGGGCGAAGTCGGTGCAGGAGAAGCGAAAGACGCCGAGCACGCAGCTTGACAGGTAGCGATTAAGTCCATAAAATCCACAGTCCTTTCGGGCGGCGCGGCACGCAACCACGCCGTCCGTATTTTTTAGGAAAACCAGACTCATGCCGACGGTCAACCAGTTAGTGTGCGGGGCGAGGGTTGCCAAACGCACGAAAAGCAAAGTCCCGGCGCTGGGCAATTCGCCGCAAAAGCGCGGCGTGTGCACGCGCGTTTACACCACTACGCCGAAAAAGCCGAATTCCGCGTTGCGCAAGGTGGCACGGGTGCGGCTCACGAACGGATTCGAAGTGACCAGTTACATCGGCGGCGAGGGGCACAATCTGCAGGAGCACTCAGTCGTGCTGATCCGCGGCGGGCGCGTGAAAGACCTGCCCGGTGTGCGCTACCATACGGTGCGCGGCAGCCTCGATACCGCGGGAGTGAAAGACCGCAAGCAGGGGCGTTCCAAGTACGGCGCAAAGCGCGTGAAACCGGCTTAACGAATTCTTGAGATATTCATGCCACGACGCAGAGAAATTGCAAAACGCACGATTTTGCCGGACCCGAAGTACAGCAACCAGGACGTCGCCAAATTCGTGAACGTGCTGATGACGCGCGGGAAGAAATCGGTCGCTGAGAGAATCGTATACGGCGCTCTGGGACAAATTGCGAAGAAAACCGGCAAGGACCCGCTTGAGGTTTTCAGCCAGGCTATCGCCAATGTGAGGCCGATGGTTGAAGTGAAGAGCCGCCGCGTCGGCGGCGCGAACTATCAAGTGCCCGTTGAAGTCCGACCGGTACGCCGCACTGCGCTCGCCATGCGTTGGTTGCGCGATGCGGCCCGCGGCCGCGGCGAAAAGTCCATGGGCGCGCGCCTCGCGGGAGAGCTTGCCGAGGCCGCTGAAGGCCGGGGCGGGGCAATCAAAAAACGCGAGGAAGTGCATCGCATGGCCGAAGCGAACAAGGCCTTCTCGCATTACCGGTTCTAGGCCCCAGGAAAAATTCAAGGATGAATTTAGCCGTGGCACGCAAAACACCGATCGACCGTTACCGCAACATCGGCATCACCGCGCATATCGATGCCGGAAAAACCACGACCACGGAACGCATCCTGTTTTACACCGGCGTATCGCACAAGCTGGGCGAAGTGCACGACGGAACGGCCATCATGGACTGGATGGAGCAGGAACAGGAGCGCGGAATCACCATTACTTCAGCGGCCACGACCTGTTTCTGGAAGGGCATGGATCGCAGCCATCCCGAACACCGTATCAACATCATTGACACCCCGGGCCATGTGGATTTCACCATCGAAGTGGAGCGCAGCTTGCGCGTGCTGGATGGCGCGTGCACGGTGTTTTGCGCAGTGGGCGGAGTGCAGCCGCAGACCGAAACAGTATGGCGCCAGGCCAACAAATACCGCGTGCCGCGCCTTGCCTTTGTCAACAAGATGGACCGTCAGGGCGCGAATTTCATGCGCGTCTATGAACAAATGAAATCGCGACTCAAGGCCAACCCGGTGCCGATTCAGTTGCCGGTGGGCTCGGAAGAAAAATTCGAAGGCATAGCGGATCTGGTGAAAATGAAAGCGGTCTACTGGGACGACGGCACCCAGGGAATGAAATTTGAAGAGCGCGATATTCCGGCGGCAATGCTTGAGGAATGCAAGCGGTGGCGCGAAAAAATGATTGAAACCGCCGCAGAAGCCTCCGAAGACCTGATGCATGCGTATCTCGAAAAAGGCGATCTCGCGCCCGAGGACATCAAGCGCGGTTTGCGTCTGCGCACGATACATAACGAAATCGTGCCGATGCTGTGCGGCTCCGCTTTCAAGAACAAGGGCGTACAGGCGATGCTGGACGCGGTGATAGACTATCTTCCTGCACCGGTGGATATCCCCCCGGTCAAGGGTGAGCTGGAAAACGGCCAGCCCGGCGAGCGCCATGCTTCGGATGACGAGCCTTTTTCCGGATTGGCGTTCAAAATAGCCAGTGATCCTTACGTCGGGCAGCTGATTTTCTTCCGCGTCTATTCCGGTGTGGTGAAATCTGGAGATACCGTGTACAACCCGGTAAAGGGCAAGAAGGAGCGCATTGGACGCCTGTTGCAGATGCACGCCAACCAGCGCGACGAAATCAAGGAAGTGCGGGCGGGCGACATTGCAGCAGCGGTCGGTTTGCGCGAAGCGACCACCGGGGACACGCTGTGCGATCCCAATAAAGTGATTACGCTGGAACGCATGGTCTTCCCCGAACCCGTAATTCACGTCGCAGTGGAACCCAAGACCAAAGCCGACCAGGAGAAAATGGGTGTGGCGTTGAACCGCCTGGCGCAGGAAGATCCTTCGTTCCGCGTGCGCACCGACGAGGAATCCGGGCAGACCATCATCTCGGGAATGGGCGAGCTGCATCTGGAAATAATCGTTGACCGCATGAAGCGCGAATTCGGCGTCGAGGCCAACGTGGGAGCGCCGCAAGTTGCGTATCGCGAGACCATTAAAAGGAATGTCGACGAGGTGGAAGGCAAGTTCATCAAACAGTCAGGCGGCCGCGGGCAATACGGCCATGTTTGGCTGAAGCTCGAGCCCAATCCCGCCAAGGGATATGAGTTCGTGGATTCGATAAAAGGCGGTGCGGTGCCGCGCGAATACATTCCCGCAGTTCAAAAGGGGCTGCTCGATACGCTCCCCAACGGTGTGTTGGCCGGCTTTCCGGTGGTGGACGTGAAAGTGACATTATTCGACGGCTCGTACCACGAAGTGGACTCAAACGAAAATGCCTTCAAAATGGCTGCGTCGTTTGCCTTCAAGGATGGCATGCGCAGAGCCAATCCGGTGCTGCTGGAGCCGATGATGGCGGTGGAAGTGGAGACCCCGGAAGATTTCATGGGCAACGTGGTCGGCGATTTGAATTCGCGGCGCGGCATTATCCAGGGCATGGAAGATTTGCTGCCCGGGATAAAGTTGATCCGCGCGGAAGTACCGCTTGCTAAAATGTTCGGCTACTCAACTTCGCTGCGTTCGGCGACCCAGGGGCGCGCAACCTATACCATGGAATTCAAGCATTACGTTGAAATGCCGAAGAGCGAAGCGGAAGCAATCATCAACAAGAAATAATGAGGTATTAAGGGAAGCGCTATGGCAAAAGGCAAATTTGAGCGGACCAAGCCGCATGTCAATGTAGGGACGATTGGGCACGTAGATCATGGCAAGACCACGCTGACTGCGGCGATGACCATTATTTTATCCAAGAAATACGGCGGTGAAGCGAAGAG